>JAZNGJ010000093.1:0-13975 GCA_045576415.1 Faecousia sp.
AAAAAGAAGCATGTCATTGCGAGGGCAGCTGTGCTGCCCGTGGCAATCTCCCGGTACCATCTATAGAAATGCTAAGCAGGATCGGAGATTGTACCAGGAGATTCCCACGGCCCCTTTGGGGCCTCGGAATGACATGGTAGACGGAAGGTTGCCGCATCATTTGTTCTGCTACCGTAAACGATCATTTGCAGCAGAAAGGCAGAAAAAACCGGGGCAGCCGCCCCGGTTAGTCGATGTGTATGGTTTCCAGCCGCCAGAGCTGATCCTCGTCAAGCCCCGAATAGTTGACCAGCAGGCAATGGGCTGCCCACCGGGGAACAGAGCCGTGGTAGTAGTGGCTGAGGGGATTGATCCGGATGCCGGCATCCCTGCACCGGGCGGTCAGCACTTCGTCGGAAAGGTCTGTTTCCAGCTTCAGCAGAAAGTGCAGCCCGGCGTCCGCTTCCAGAATAGTCATTTTGTCTGCCCACGGGCAGTTTTCCAGTGCAGTCACCACCCGGTCCCGGCGGATGCGGTAGAATTTTCGCATCCGGTTGATGTGCTTTTCGAAGTGTCCGTCCTTGAGAAAGCGGGCCAAGGCATACTGCTCAAAGCTGGGCACGGTGCAGCTGTAAAAGCCCAGTTTTTCCTGAAATTGCGCCATCAGCGCCGGGGGGAGCACCAGAAACCCTACACGGATGGAGGGGGCCAGACTTTTGGAAAAGGTGTTCATATAGATCACCCGTCCGCCGGTGTCCAGTGCCTGCAGCGCAGGCAGGGGATGAGCATGAAACCGGAATTCGGAATCGTAGTCATCCTCAATGATATAGCCGCTGCGCTGCTGCGCCCAGGCGAGCAGCTCGGTGCGCCGCTGCATGGATGTAACAGTGCCTGTGGGGAAATGGTGGGAAGGAGAAATGTGCAGCACCCGGGCATCCGTCAGTGCGGAAGGATCCACACCCATGCTGTCCACAGCGGCGCTGACGCAGCGAACCCCGCCGGCGGCATAGATCCTGCGGATCTTATTGTAGCCCGGCTCTTCAACTGCGTAGGTTTTGTCCCGGCCCAGCAGCTGGATCAGAAGATTGTACAGAAAGTCGGTGCCGGCACCCACGAGAATGTTTTCGGGGCTGACATACATGCCCCGGAAGCCGGCAAGGTGCTCGGCAATGGCGCACCGCAGCTCCCAAGCCCCCAGATTGGGCAGGGGCCTTAGCAGCGTTTCTCCGTAATCCAGCAGGATCTGCCGCTGCAGCCGGCTCCATACGGAGAAGGGAAAGTGGGCGCAGCCGTTGGCGGTCAGATCCAGAATAGGATCCGCCGGTTTTTCGGGCGCGGACGAATCCTGTGTTGGCGGCGCGGCAGAACGGAGGACATCTTCCACAAAATAGCCGATCTTTTCCTCGGAGCGGATGTAGCCCTCCGAAAGAAGCTGGCTGTAGGCGGTTTCCACGGTGATCTTGCTGACTTTCAAATTCTCCGCCAGTGTCCGCTTGGAGGGAAGTCTTTCGCCCGGAGCAAGGCGGCCGGAGAGGATATCGGCGCGCAGGCAGCGGTACAGCGCTTCATAAAGGGGAACACCCGGCGCCTTTTTCAGTTCGTAGGTCAGCATGGCCTCACCACCTTGGAATTTGTAGATATGATAAATGATCGTTTGCTGCAGCAGAACGAATGATGCGGCAATCTTCCGTCTGCCATGTCATTCCGAGGCCCCAAAGGGGCCGTGGGAATCTCCTGGTACAATCTCCGATCCTGCTTAGCATTTCTATAGATGGTACCGGGAGATGGCCACGGGCAGCACAGCTGCCCTCGCCATGTCATGCTTCTTTTTTAGTGCGTCGCTTACTAAGCGAAACGATCATTTACGGTATCTTCCGCAGTATCGTTACCGGGCGGCTCTGCGAAATACCGGATATTGCCGCAATACGTGCGAATTGTCAGCGGCGACTCGCCGCTAAACGATCATTTATCTTCTCTTCTGCACTGTTTTTCTTGCTTTTCTGTACCACTGCCAGTATAATGCAATTATAGAAGATCCTTTAATCAAAAGGAAAGGAGAGGCAGATCAATCATGCAGTCAGAATACATTATTGAAATGCTTAACATCAGAAAAGAGTTTCCCGGAATTGTCGCCAACGACGATATCACCCTGCAGCTGCGCAGAGGCGAGATCCATGCCCTGCTGGGTGAAAACGGTGCCGGCAAATCCACACTGATGAGCGTTCTATTCGGTCTTTACCAGCCGGAAGCAGGCGTTATCAAGAAAAACGGAGAAACCGTAACCATCAACAACCCCAATGACGCTACCGCCCTGAATATCGGCATGGTGCACCAGCACTTCAAGCTGGTGGATGTATTTACCGTGCTGGATAATATCATTCTGGGCGCGGAAGACGCAAAGCTGGGCTTCCTGCAGAAAAAGGCCGCCCGGCAGAAGGTGCAGGCCCTTTCGGAAAAATACAAGCTCCATGTGGATCTGGATGCTTTGGTAGAGGATATTTCCCTCGGTATGCAGCAGCGTACCGAGATCCTGAAAATGCTGTACCGGGACAATGAGATCCTGATCTTTGACGAGCCCACCGCCGTTTTGACACCTCAGGAGATCGACGAGCTGATGGAGATCATGCGGGGCTTCGCCAAGGAAGGCAAATCCATTCTATTTATCACCCATAAGCTCAACGAGATCATGGCCGTTGCTGACCGCTGCACCGTCCTGCGCAAGGGAAAATATGTGGGCACCGTCGACATCAAGGATACGGACAAGCAGTCCCTTTCCAATATGATGGTGGGCCGTCCCGTCCAGCTGCAGGTGCAGAAGGATGCGGCAGATCCCGGAGAAACCGTTTTGTCCGTTGCAGGGCTTACACTCCCCTCCAAAACCAGCAAAAAGGACGCTGTGAAGAATGTCAGCTTTGATGTCCGCGCAGGCGAGATCCTGTGCATTGCCGGCATCGACGGCAATGGTCAGTCCGAGCTCATTTACGGCATCACCGGCCTGGAAAAGGCCACCAAAGGCACCGTGACCCTCTGCGGCAAAGACATTTCCAAAGCAAGCATCCATGTGCGAAACGCTTCCGGCATGAGCCATATCCCGGAAGACCGCCACAAGCACGGCCTTGTGCTGGATGATACGCTGGAAAACAATCTCGTACTCCAGTCCTTCCATGAGAAGCGGTTCCAGACCATGGGCTTTATCAATAAGCCTGCCGTCCGGGAATACGCGGAAACGATTATTGAAAAATACGATGTCCGCAGCGGGCAGGGTCCTGTGACTATGGCACGAAGCATGTCCGGCGGCAACCAGCAGAAGGCCATCATCGGCCGGGAACTGGACCGGGATAATCCTTTGCTGATCGCAGTCCAGCCCACCCGGGGTCTGGATGTGGGCGCCATCGAAAATGTCCATAGCCAGCTGGTGGCCCAGCGGGATGCCGGAAAGGCGGTTCTGCTGGTCAGTCTGGAACTGGATGAGGTCATGAATCTTTCCGACCGGATCCTCGTCATGTACGAAGGCGAGATCGTCGGCGAGCTGGATCCGAAAACCACCACCGTGCAGGAGCTGGGTCTTTATATGGCCGGCGCCAAACGCGCAGAGAAAGGAGGCGAGCAGGCATGAGAAACCTATATGAAAAGGAAGGTACAAAAAAGCTGCTTGCATCCATTATTTCTATTCTGATCGGCCTGTTCGTCGGTGCCATCGTCGTTGTGATCGTAGGTCTGACCAAGGAAAACATCGGCATCAACGGTGTCTGGGACGGTGTCCGGCTGATTTTTGCCGGCATTCTCTCCACCGGCCGCAATGCCGCCGGTGTTCTGACATGGGGCTATAATCCCCAGTCTCTGGGCAATATGCTTTTCCGGGCAACCCCGGTGATCCTGACCGGCCTTTCCGTGGCTGTGGCCTTCAAAACCGGCCTGTTCAACATCGGCGCGCCGGGTCAGTATCTGATGGGCACCATGGCGACGCTGATGATCGCGCTGGGCATTCCCAGCGGCACCATACCCCCATGGCTTCTTTGGTGCCTCGCTTTCTTCGGCGGCATGCTGGCAGGTGCCCTGTGGGGCGCGATCCCCGGAATGCTCAAGGCATTTCTGAATATCAACGAGGTTCTGGCCTGCATCATGACCAACTGGCTGGCCGCCAACATCGTCACATGGGCCTTTGATGAAAGCAACTTTAAAAATGTTGTGGAAGGCACCAAGACCGGCTATATTTATAAGACCACCTACGGCCTTACGCAGGTGGACGGTGCCTGGACCTATGTGGAGGGCAACGGCATCGCCACCCCCAAACTGGGACTGGATCTGCTGTTCCCCGGTTCCCAGGTCAACGGCGGTATCCTCATCGCCATCGTGCTTGCGATCCTTGTGTATATCCTGCTGAATAAGACTACGCTGGGCTACGAGTTGAAAGCCTGCGGCTCCAACCGCCATGCCGCCCGGTATGCCGGTATCAACGACAAGCGCAACATCATCCTTTCTATGGCCCTTGCCGGTGCACTGGCCGCCAGCGGCGCCAGCCTTTACTGGCTCTCCGGCAACACCGAATTCTTCTGGTCCACCTATCAGGCGCTGCCTGCTGCCGGCTTCAACGGCATTCCCGTCGCCTTGCTGGCTATCAACAATCCCATCGGTGTGGTCTTTACCGGCATCTTTATGGCAATGCTGGACATTGTCGGCCAGAATCTGACCGGCTTCACTGCGTATAACGAATACATCACCGATGTGATCATCGCGGTCATCGTATACCTCAGCGCCTTTGCTTTGGTGATCCGCATGTGGCTCACCGGCAGGAAGAAAGCCACCCCCACTCCCACAGAAGCAAAACCGATTGCAGACAGCACACAGGAAGGAGGCGACGCACAATGACATTTATCATCCAGCAGACCCTGTTGTACGCCGTACCTCTGATGATCGTAGCCCTGGCCGGTGTATTTGCCGAGCGCAGCGGCATCATCAATCTGGCGCTGGAAGGCATTATGATCTTCGGTGCCTTCATTGGCGTTCTGTTTGTCAGGCTGATGCAGAATTTTGATGTATTTACGGAAGCCGCCCGAGCCGGTGACTGGCTGACCATGCAGGGGCTTGAGCTGCTGGCTATGCTGGTAGCGGCAGCCATGGGCGCCCTCTTCTCTCTTCTGCTGAGCTTTGCCTCCATCAATCTGAAGGCCGACCAGACCATCGGCGGCACCGCGCTGAATCTAATGGCGCCCGCGCTGGTGCTGTTCCTTGTCCGGATCCTTGCCAACCAGAACACCCTGCAGATGCAGACCGGCGGCGCGGCCTCCTGGTTCATGATCAAAAAGTCCACCTTCGGTGTGGACAAATCCGTAGACTGGGGCTTCTTCGGAGAAACCTTCCTGAATAAGGTCTACCTTGCTACTTATATCTGCATCATCATCTTTGTGGTGCTTTCCATCCTGCTTTATAAGACCCGGTTTGGACTTCGGCTGCGTTCCTGCGGCGAAAATCCTCAGGCGGCGGACAGCTTGGGCATCAACGTTTACAAAATGCGCTATGCCGGCACTACGATTTCCGGCGCGCTGGCAGGCATGGGCGGCTTCGTCTACTCCCTGACCACTGCCAACTGCACCGCCAACGGCGATGTGGCAGGCTTCGGTTTCCTTGCGCTGGCTGTTATGATCTTCGGCAACTGGAAGCCGCTGAACATTGCGCTGGCATCTGTGCTGTTTGGCCTGTTTAAGTGTATCGCCGCGGCCTACTCCACCATCGATATCAATGGCGACGGCGTATTCCTGCTGGCACAGCTGGGCATCAGCTCCCACCTGTACCGGATGCTGCCGTATCTGGTCACACTGGTGGTTCTGGCATTCACCTCCAAGAAGTCCAGAGCCCCCAAAGCAGAAGGCATCCCCTACGACAAGGGCAGCCGTTAACGCACTTACTTCTATGGGCGCACCGATGGGTGCGCCCATATTTTTGCCCCTGCGAAAGATGTCGTGCGGTTTTTCCTGTCAATGGCGGCTTTCGCTAAGTTTCCCATTTCCCGGAAAGTAAAATGGAAATCACCATTTACAAAGGAGGAAGGGCAATGCAATGCCAGAAGCTGAAAACCTATATGGAAACCGGAAGGGTGGTGTTTTTGCCTGCCCGATCCATCCGGCCCAATCCTTCCCAGCCCAGAAAGGTTTTCCGGGAGGAGGCGCTGACAGAGCTGGCCGATTCCATCCGGCAGCATGGGATCCTGCAGCCTCTGTCCGTTCGCCGGGTGGGTGTCCACTATGAACTGATCGCCGGGGAACGCAGGCTCCGGGCCGCCCAAATGGCAGGGCTTACGGAGATCCCCTGCATCGTCATGAGCATGGACGACAAGGAATCCGGCATGGCCGCCATGATTGAGAATCTGCAGCGGCAGGATCTGGATTTTATCGAGGAAGCTGCCGGGATCGCCCGGCTGATGGAGCTGTGGGGCATGAGCCAGGAGCAGGCCGCACGGCTTCTGGGAAAAAGCCAAAGCGCCATCGCCAACAAGCTGCGGCTGCTGCGCCACTCCGCACCGGTACTGGAAGCACTGCGGCAGGCAAATCTGACGGAGCGTCATGCCCGGGCGCTGCTGAAGCTTACCAGTGACACGGAAAAACTGCGCCTCATTGCCCTGATTGCCCGGCAGGGTATGAGCGTTGCCCGGACAGAGCAATACATAGAGGAGCTTCTGGCGGACAGGGACACCCGTGATGTCCGGATCAATGTCCGAACCTTCCTCAATAATCTGAATCAGACCCTGCAGCGGATCCAGCTTTCGGGGATCCCTGCCGTATCCGAGCGGCGGGAAACCGACAGCCAGATCGTGCTGACCATCACCATCCCCAAGGAACGGTAAAGGATCGTTGCGGCGAGTCGCCGCTGACATTTTGCACGGACTGCGTTGGTTTTCGCTATTTCCCAGACCCGCCCGGTAACGATCCTGCGGTAAATGATCGTTTACAGTAGCACCAAGGCTCCCCTTGTCAGGGGAGCTGTCACGCGAACAGCGTGACTGAGGGGTAGTTTCTCTCCCCCAGTCATGCCGTTTGGCATGACAGCCCCCTCGTCAGAGGGGGCCTTGAGAGTTGCTCCTCTTAGTAAGCTAAACGATCATTTGCAGCAACAGGAATTTTATCGTTGCAGACGCAACTTTTTTCGATTAAGTGATTGCCAAATAAAAACAGATGTGCTATAATGCGCACAACTATCACTTTAGAGAGAAAGGGATCGCATATGATATTCGGAAAGCATATTAACCGGTACTACCTGAAATATGCCGGTTGGCTGATTCTGGGTCTGCTTGCGCTGGTGTCCGTGGACTATCTGCAGCTGGAAATCCCCAAGCTGTACCGCATGGTCATCAACGGCATTAGTCAAGGTTATGTGGATGTAGATGGCGTACAGACCGTTTTTGACATGAACTTCGTGCTGGACTGCATCTGTATGCCCATGATCGGGATCATCCTGGCTATGGTTTGCGGCCGGTTCTTGTGGCGGATCTGCTTCTTTGGAAGCGCGGTTCGGCTGGAAGAAGAACTGCGGAACAAAATGTTCAGCCACGCAAAAGAGCTGAGTCGGGAATACTACCAGGTCAATAAAGTGGGCGATCTGATGAGCCTGTTTACCAACGACCTGGATACCGTGCAGGAATGCTTCGGCTGGGGCGTTATGATGTTCTTTGACGCTGTGCTGATGGGCTTCCTTGCCATCCGCAACATGTGGCAAATGGATCACCTGCTGACAGTTCTTTCTCTGATCCCCATGGCTTTCCTGCTTGGCTCCGCCACCATCGTGGGCAGGCAGCTGATGAAAAAATGGGATATCCGGCAGGCCGCGTTTTCCAAGCTTTCCGACTTTTCGCAGGAAAGCTTCTCCGGCATTGCCGTCATCAAAGCCTTTGTCAAGGAAGGCAAGGAGCTTTGGGCCTTCAAAAAGCTGAATGTAGAAAACGAAAATGCCAATTTGGATCACACCAAGGCTTCCGTTCTGTTCCGGGTGCTGGTGACCATGTTCGTCGAAAGCGTGATCTGCATCATTCTGGGCTACGGCGGTTACCTTGTGTATAAAGGCACCTTCAATGCCGGCCAGCTTCTGGAATTTATTGCCTATTTCAACGCAATCGTCTGGCCCATCATGGCCGTATCCGAGCTGATCGACATGACTTCCCGGGGCAAAGCCTCTCTGGACCGGCTTGGCGAGCTGCTGGATGCCCCCATCCATGTGAAAGACGAGCCCGGCGCTGCCGCGCTTACAAATCCCCGGGGCGATATCGAATTCCGGAACTTAAGCTTTCAGTACCCCGACGGCGATTTCGATGCACTGAAAGACATTTCCTTTATCATCAATGCCGGCGAAAGCGTGGGTCTTGTAGGCAAGACCGGCTCCGGCAAGACCACGCTGGTGGATCTGATCCTCAGAACCTACAATGTGCCCGACGGCACATTGTTCATCGACGGACAGGATGTAAACACCCTTACCATCCACAGTGTCCGGGAAGCCTGCGCTTATGTGCCTCAGGATAACTTCCTGTTCTCCGACACCATTGAAAACAATATCGCCTTCGGTATCAAAAACCATACCACCGACGCTGTGGTCAATGCCGCAAGATTGGCGGACATCCACAGCAACATCAAGGAATTCCAGCAAGGCTACGGTACCGTTCTGGGCGAACGGGGCGTTACCGTTTCCGGTGGACAGAAGCAGCGGATCTCCATTGCCCGGGCGCTGATGAAGAATGCCCCGATTCTGATCCTTGACGACAGCGTTTCTGCCGTGGATACCAAGACCGAAAAGACCATTCTGGACAACTTAAATCAGACCCGTGCCGGCAAAACCACCATCCTCATCGCCCACCGGATCTCCACCATTGAAAAAATGGACAAGATCCTCTTCATTGAGGACGGCGAATTGACCGCTGTGGGCAAGCATACCGAGCTGTATGAAACCTGCCCGTCCTATCGGAAGATGGTAGACCTCCAGAAACTGGAAGAGGAAGGAGGCAGCCATAATGCTTAAATTTGTACAGGATTACCTGCCTCTGGTCATTGCTTTTGCCATCATTGGTGCCTTTACCGTTGCTTTTTTGCTGGCATGGGCCGCGCTGAAAAAGCACAAAGACGAAGCCGATGAAAAAGAGCGGAAAATGACAGACGGCGAGATCATCCGAAGGCTACTGCGCTATGCCAGACCTTACTGGGGCAGCTTTATCGGCGTGTTCTTTATCATGCTCTTCTCCATCGTGTACGACATTCTGGCACCGCTGATCGTTGGCGATATCGAAAAACTGGTAGAGCATGAATTCTCACTGACCGAGTTGTTTACGCTGGTGGGCATTTATGCCGGCATTCTGGTGGTTTCTCTGGTCTGCACCTATCTGCAGGCTATGATCCTGCAAAAGACCGGCCAGAAGATCCTCTCCCAGATCCGTCTGGATGTATTCACCCACATCGAAAAGCTGAGCCATGAGCAGCTGAACAACATCCCCGTGGGCAAACTGGTGACCCGCGTCACCAATGACCCCAACCGCATTTCCTTTATGTTCACCAACATACTGGTAACGCTGGTAAAGAACTCCATGGTCATCGTGGGCGTTCTGGTGGCTATGCTGTTTCTGAACTACGCCCTGACACTGATGATCTTGTGCTTTGTGCCCTTCATCGTTCTGTTTACGGTGATTTTCCGTCAGTTCAGCCGCAGGGTCCACCGCAGCGTTTCCAACGCCACCACCGATATCAACACCTACCTGTCTGAGAACCTTTCCGCCATGAAGATCACCCAGATCTCTAATCACGAAGAGAACAAGCTGGAGGATTTCGTCACCCGCAGTGCCAAGCTGCGCAAGGCCAAGCAGAACCGTATGTATGTCTTTGGCATTTTCCGGCCGATGGTGTACATGCTGTTCGTCACCAGCCAGATGTGCCTGTTCTATTTCGGCGCCAAGGGCTATATCGAGCAAACGGAGTTTCTTGGCAAGATAATTGACAGCGCTACTGTCGTTGCCTTTTATATGTATATCTCCCGGTTCTTTAACCCCATCCAGACGCTGGCTGAGCAGTTTGATATGCTGCAGCAGTCCTTCGCCGGTGCGGAAAAGATCTTCAGCATTCTGGACATCGTCCCCGAAGTGGTGGACGAACCCGATGCCATCGAGCTGGAGGAAGTCAAGGGTGAGATCGAATTCCGGGATGTGTGGTTTGCCTACAAGCCCGGCGAATGGGTACTGAAAGGCGTTTCCTTCCATGTTCACCCCAAGCAGACCGTGGCTTTCGTCGGCTCCACCGGCTCCGGCAAGACTACCATTCTGAGCCTGATCTGCCGCAATTACGATATCCAGCAGGGTCAGATCCTCATCGACGGCATCGACATCAAGAAGATCAAGATCTCCTCCCTGCGCCGCCATTTCGGTCAGATGCTGCAGGATGTGTTCCTGTTCTCCGGCGATATCCGCAGCAACATTGTGCTGCGCAAGGAAGATGTAACCGACGAAGAGGTCATGGAAGCCTGCCGGTATGTCAACGCCGATTCCTTTATCAATAAGCTGGAAAATGGTCTGGACGAGGTGGTCCGGGAGCGGGGCAATAACTTCTCCGCCGGCCAGCGGCAGCTTTTGAGCTTTGCCAGAACGATCCTGCACAAGCCCAGCGTCATGATCCTGGACGAAGCCACCGCCAATATCGACACGGAAACCGAGATCCTCATACAGGATTCTCTGGAAAAAATGAAAAATATCGGCACCATGCTGATCGTTGCCCACCGGCTGTCCACTATCCAGCATTCGGATAACATCATCCTCTTGAGCCACGGTCAAATCATCGAGCAGGGCAACCACCAGGAGCTGCTGCACCTGAAGGGCCGGTACTACCAGCTTTATACCCTGCAATACAACAAGCAGCTTTTACAAAACAGCTGATAAAATGGGGCGCGGTGAACTCCGCGCCCTGTTTTTTTGCAAGAATGTTTTACAGAAAATTCATTTTTCTGCAATTTTAGCTTGCTTTTTGGCGGTAAAAGAAGTATACTGTCCCTTAGTGGAAAATTTCGACGAAGGAGGAAATGCGTGCACCCGCGGTGGCATTTCCTCTTTTTTTGAAGATCCCAAAAAGAAATTTATGGAGGAACTAGAATGAATCTGATCTACGGTATCAAAGACAAGCCCAAGTTCGGCCAGATGCTGCTGTTCGCTCTGCAGCAGGTGCTGGCGATCCTGGCAGCTACCATCGCAGTCCCCGCTATCGTCGGTAACGGCATGAGCGCTTCCGCAGCCCTGTTCGGCGCAGGTGTGGGCACCATCGTTTACCAGCTGTTCACCAAGTTTAAGAGCCCCGTTTTTCTGGGTTCTTCCTTTGCATTCATCAAATCTATGACCGCAGCCTTTGCCGGTGCCGCTTCCGCTTCCGCCGGTTTTGCGGGCATCATTATCGGTGCTGTTTTTGCAGGTCTGGTGTATGTTGTCATCGCCGCAGTGGTCAAGTTTGCCGGTGTTAACTGGATCAACAAGCTGATGCCCCCCGTGGTCATTGGACCCACCGTCGCCCTGATCGGTCTGTCCCTTGCCGGCGCTGCTATTAAGGATGTATTCTCCTATGGTCCTCAGGATGCCAACGGTTCCTTCGTCATGAGCGCTCCCGCATGGGCTTCTTTCATTTGCGCAATGGTCACCCTGCTTACCGTCATCCTTGCTTCTACCTATGGCAAGAAGATGACCAAGCTGATCCCCTTCATCATCGGCATTCTGGCCGGCTATGTTGTGGCTGCCATCTTCACCGTTTGCGGCATTCCCGTTATTGACTTCTCTGTGTTCGCAAATATACAGATCTTCGCCGTTCCCGAATTCACCTTCCTGGAAGCTATTAAAGGCGTCAGGGAAATCGACGGCGCTTACATCGCAACTGTTGCCGTTGCGTACATTCCCGTTGCATTCGTGGTCTTCGCTGAGCACATCGCTGACCACAAGAACCTCTCTACCATCATCGGTACCGATCTGCTGGAAGAGCCCGGCCTGCACCGCACCCTGCTGGGTGACGGCATTGGCTCCATCGCCGGCGCTATCTTCGGTGGCTGCCCCAACACCACCTACGGTGAGTCTGTCGGCTGTGTTGCCATCACCCGCAACGCTTCCGTCATCACCATCACCACCGCTGCCATCATGTGCATCGTCATTTCCTTCTTCGGACCCTTCGTGGCATTCCTGGATTCCATTCCCGGCTGCGTCATGGGCGGTGTGTGTGTCACTCTGTACGGTTTCATCGCCTGCTCCGGTCTGAAGATGATCCAGAAGGTGGATCTGGGCCAGAACAAGAACCTGTTCGTAGTTGCTTCCATCCTGATCCCCGGCATCGGCGGCATGGCAATGGCCATCGGTCAGGTCACCCTTACCACCACTGCTTGCGCACTGATCCTGGGCATCATCGTCAACCTGCTGGTCTCCAAGGCCAAGGAAGACTGATTCCAACCAAACATAAAAAAGAGATGCCGAAAGGCATCTCTTTTTTTATACTTCCATGATCTTCGTAACTTCCGTGGGGCCTTCCAGCCAGAGGGCTTCCACGGTTTTGTTTTTGCCCTCCACCGTGACTTTCAGATCACCGCCACGGTTTTGAAGAGTCAGCTTGCCGCCGGGCAGCTGGCCTTTCAGCCAAAGGGTCACCGCAACGGAAGCAGAGCCCGTACCGCAGGCCAGCGTGTAATCCTCCACGCCCCGCTCGTAGGTGAGGATCCGGACGGTAGTTTCGTCCAGACGGGTATATAGATTCACATTGGCACCCTTTGGGAACGCCGGACCATAGCGGAGGTCTTTCGCATGGTCCCGCAGCATTTCCCCCATTGCCCAGCGCAGGCCCTTGACTTCCTGCACCGCGTGGGGCACACCGGGGTCACCCAGCTCCACATAGGCGATATCTCCCTTGCGGTTCAAGTCCACCACAGAGGGGTTATTCAGCTTCACCAAATAGTCGCTTTCCGACAGGCGTTTGCCCTCTACGATTCCCGCATCGGTCTCCACGGTCATTTCCGTGCCTGCCATGCGGTTATCAAAGGCGAACCGGCAAATACACCGGGCACCGTTGCCGCACATTTCGCCCCGGGAGCCGTCCGCATTGTAAAAATGCAGCTTAAAATCCGCTTTGTCCGACACATCCGTTGCCATAAAGCCATCGGCTCCGGTTAGTTTACATAACGCAACTGCCATTTCTGCCAGATCCAGCTTTGCACCCCGGACATCCATGACCATAAAGTCATTTCCCGCGCCGTTCATATACCAGCACTGCATTATTTTTCCTCCAGAAGCTCTGTCATGGTGTAAAAACCGGCGGCTTTGCCCACCATAAACCGGGCCGCGTCCACTCCGCCCTCAGCAAGCATGGCCCGGGTGCCGGCCTCATGCCGCAGCGTCAGGGTCTGGCTGGGGGTGCAGATATGCACCTCGTGGATACCCACCACATTGCCCATCCGCAGCGATGCCACGCCGATCTCATTCTTTTTCCGCTTGCCCTCGCCGGCTCTGCCGCAGACTTCCACAGCCATGGGGCGCACCTGGCGGATGGCATTGAACAGCATGTGGGCAGTACCGCTGGGGGCATCCACTTTGCGATTGTGATGAATTTCCACAATCTCAATATCCGCATCCGGAAACGCGGCGGCGGCCTGTTTGGCAAGGCGGCACAGCACCGCAATACCCAGGCTCATATTGCCGGAATAGAATACGGGTAAAGTTTCAGCGGCCTTGTAAATCAGTTCTTTTTCCTCGGCTGTGTGGCCGGTCGTACCAACAACAACCGCGCAATTATGAGCTTTGGCGTAACCCAGCACATCCGCAATGGCGGTATGATGGGAAAAATCAATGAGCATATCGCCGTTTACATCGCCCAGTTCGGCAAAGGTCTTGGGGACATTGTTTTCGCCGTCAATGCTCACCCGACCCACTACTTTTTCGCCGAGAATTTCATCAATGAGTTTGCCCATGGCACCGTTGGCACCGCACAAAATGGCTCTCATACCTTTACACCCAACTTTC
>JAZNGJ010000094.1:0-4158 GCA_045576415.1 Faecousia sp.
TTTGGGGGATTTTCTATGGAAGTTGGCGCATTGATCGTTGCGGCAGGCATGTCCAGCCGCATGGGTGAATTTAAACCAATGCTTAATATTGGTACGATTTCGATTGCCCAGAGAATTGTTGCGACATTCAACAGATCGGGGGTTAATAAAGTCGTTATGGTTACCGGCTATAATGCAGTTACATTGGAGCGTCACTTAGCTGGTAACGGAATCATTTTTCTGAGAAACGAAAACTATGAAACGACCCAAATGTTTGATTCCGTGAAAATCGGTTTGCGCTATTTGCAGAACAAATGCGACAAAGTGTTGTTTACACCGGTGGATATCCCCCTTTTTACACCCAACACCGTACAAGCAATGTTGGCAACCGATGCCGCATTGGCTTGCCCGGTGTGCCGGGGTGAGAAGGGGCATCCCCTTTTGATAGACAATAGGTTGATCTCAAAAATCTTGTGTGACAGTGGCGAACAAGGGCTGCGAGGCGCAACTGAGCGATGTGGTGTGCCTATACTGTGCGTCCCCGTAGAAGATCCCGGCACACTTTACGATGCGGACACACCGGAGGATTTCGCGGCGCTGGTAGATTATCACAACAATCAATTGGTGCGTCCTGTAGTTAGCGTTTCCCTTGCCAAAGAGAAAGTTTTTTTCGACAGCAAAACAGCAATGCTCCTGGCGCTGATCGATGAAACAAAATCTGTTCGTGCGGCAGGACAAAGAATGCAGTTAAGCTATTCCAGCTGTTGGAATATGATTCGTAAATTGGAAGAGCAGCTGTGCTATCCGTTGATCGAACGCACACAGGGTGGTGCGGTTGGCGGCGTCAGCGTATTGACAGATCAAGGTAGGGAGTTTTTGGCAAAATACACGGAGTATGATAAAAAGGTCAGAGATATAGCAGAAGATTTGTTTGATGCGTATTTCGGAGGAATGTTCTGATGAAAAGCAAACAACATAGTGCAGTACAAATCATGCTGGTGGTATTGTTTGTGTGCATATTGGTGTCATTTTCCGTAGGTCAATATCCCGTGCCGTTAGATGCGGTGGTGGGGATATTGGCAAAGAAAATCGGTCTGCCGATCCAGAGTTTTTGGACAGAAGCGATGGAGACAGCAGTATGGAACATCCGCTTACCAAGAGTGCTCCTTAGCGTATTGGTGGGTGCATCCCTTGCCGCAGCTGGAAGTGCCTACCAAGGGGTATTTCAAAATCCAATGGCTTCGCCGGATGTCCTGGGAGCATCGGCCGGAGCAGGATTTGGTGCTGCATTGGCAATTTTATTGGGTGCTTCATCGGCTTATATCATGATAGGCGCTTTTTTTACAGGAATGGCTACTGTAGGTTTGGTATTCTTTGTTAGTCGCTACGCAAAAGGGGATCGGGTGCTTGGCCTGGTGTTATCCGGAATTATGATTTCCACTTTGTTCCAATCCGGAACTTCATTTTTAAAGCTCGTTGCAGATCCAAGTAATCAATTGCCGCAGATCACATACTGGCTTATGGGCAGCTTGAGCGGCGCCAAGTGGGGAGATGTTTTCTTCGCCACAATCCCAATGGTCATGGGATGGATCCCTTTATTACTGCTGCGATGGAAGCTGAATGTGATCACCATGGGGGATGATGAGGCAAGGACATTGGGGGTCCATCCACAAAGACTCCGGGTTCTGATCGTTATTTGCTCAACTTTGGTGACGGCAGCCGCTGTTGCAGTCAGCGGATTGATTGGCTGGGTAGGTTTGGTGATCCCTCATATCATGCGCAGATTGGTCGGAAACGATTATCGCTATCTCATGCCGGCTTCTATGCTTGGAGGCGGCGTATTTCTTTTGATAGTGGATAATATTTCACGAAGCGTTACCGCATCTGGAATCCCCATTGGAATCCTCACGGCATTTGTAGGTTCCCCATTCTTTTTATGGATGATCACCGGAAAGGGAGCAACTTATGAGCATTCAGGTCAATAATTTAAGTTTTTCTTATGGGCAGAAAAACGTGCTTCATGATATCTGTTTCTCAGCGGAAAAGGGAGAGTTCCTTTCGATTTTGGGCCCAAATGGTGCGGGAAAAAGTACGCTGCTTCGTTGCATTTTAGGCTTGCTGCCTGGCTATTCCGGTGAGGTGCTGGTAAATAAGCGCAATATCAAAGGATTTTCTGCGCGGGAAGCATCCAGACAGATTGCGTATATCCCGCAGAAAAACCACTGTGTATTTCAGTACAATGTGTTGGATATTGTGTTGATGGGTCGCTCCAATCGTACTTCTGTGTTTGGAAATCCCGGAAAGGAAGATGAGCAGGCATGCTTGAAGGCATTGGAAAAGGTTGGGATCTGCGCACTGAAAGATCGGTGTTTTCAAAAGCTCTCAGGGGGAGAACAACAGCTGGTGCTGATTGCTCGGGCATTGGCACAGGACGCACCGATCCTGCTACTGGACGAGCCAACAGCAAATTTGGATTTCGGTAATCAAATATTGGTCTTGGAACAAGCAAAAAAACTTGCCCAAGAAGGATATACCGTCATCCAAACCACACATCATCCGGAGCAAAGTTATCTGTATTCAGACCGCATTCTTGCGCTGCAAAACGGGAGGGTCGTGGCCAACGAAAAACCGGCAGCGGTTTTGACAAGTGATATGATGAAACAATTGTACGACGTCAGTGTCGATGTAATCAGTCTTTATGACGATACTGCTCGCGTTTGTATTCCTGCAAAATTTGCCAAATAGAGAGGAAATGGAAATGAAAAAGAAAGTATTGGTTTTACTTATGATTGTCCTTTTGCTTCTGGTTGGATGCGGCCAAAAGCAAAATACCATGGTTCAAGAACGTACAGCAGAGTTTACGGACTCTCTTGGTAGAACGGTAACCGTACCGGAGAAAATCACAAAGATTGCGATTAGCGGCCCGCTGTCTCAGGTATATATTTTGCCTTTGGGGGGTGATATGCTGGTAGGCGTGAGCAATGCATTTGCTGAGGATGCCCAGAGCTATATTGCGGAAGGCATTTTGAATAAAACGGAAATCGGTCAGCTTTATGGCGGTAAGAGAGAAATGGATCTGGAAGCGCTTTTGGCATCAGATCCGGATGTGGTGATCGATATCGGCCAGGCCAAGAAATCTATGGCAGAAGATTTTGATGCGTTGACAGAACAGACAGGTATCCCCTTTATCCATATAGATGCGGATGTTTCCACTGCTGCAGAGGCATATCGCACATTGGGAAAATTGATCAGCAGAGAAGAAAAGGCTGAGAAACTGGCTTCCTGGTGTGAAAATACTTATGCCGGAATTCAAACACTGATGGAAAAAGTGGATGCAGACAACGCAAGAAAGACACTGCTGTACTGTTTGGGTGAAAAGGGAACCAATGTGATCGCAGAGGGTTCTTTTCATGCACAGATCGTCAATCTGATGAGCCGGAATGTTGCAGTCATTGAGGATGTTGTTTCCAGCGGTGATGGCAATCAAGTAGATTTGGAACAGATTTTGTTTTGGGATCCGGAAGTGATTGTATTTTCCTATGACAGCTGTTATCATACCGTTGGGGATGCGGCGCAATGGCAGAGCGTTACTGCAATTGCAGAAGGAACATATTATGAAGCGCCCTACGGGCCTTACGGATGGCTCTCCTCTCCGCCGGCTGTTCAAAGCTATCTCGGCATGCTGTGGCTAGGCTCAGTTTTGTATCCGGACTATGTTGATTATGATCTTCAAGAGGAAGTAACTGCATATTATGAGCTGTTTTACGGATGTAATTTGACAGAATCCATGTATACTGACCTGATTGGAAATTGATATCGGATTCACGAATATCTTGATTTATCAGTCAATTATGCGTATAATATTTGCAACAAGGTAATATCCACCCGGAACAATTATCTTGTACTCCTCATGGTGGTTTATCACCGCTGATAAGATTTTGATAAACATCCATCGTATAGCTATGATAATATGGATCGTCAAAATAATCAGAATAGCAGGTATCATATTCACTAAACTAATTTGTTTAAGTCATAGATAGCTGCAACGAGTGGGAGTAAAGGAATAATACACACTGGCTTTGAAGTGCCCGGAAACGCTTGGAAACAAAGGGCTTTCGGGCATTTATGTAATTAAGAAAAATATCGCTGCAACACTTTTGCAACACACAATGTAAAAAT
>JAZNGJ010000095.1:0-9483 GCA_045576415.1 Faecousia sp.
GTCTCTTCGGCGCAGAGATGGACAAACCGGACCTTTCTCCCGATGCTGCCGCTGCCGGTTTCTCCAACGAAGGTACCATTCAGGGCGGTTTCCGTCCCCTGAATACCATCATTGGCATGTGGATCATTCAGGAATGCCGCCGGGACTGGTTGAAAAACGGCATCGACATCAGCTGGGACGGCGTCGTGCAGGAAGCCCGGAAAGCCGAGCCTCTGCGTTCTATCATCAACCCCGACTCCCCCGAGTTCTACGCCGGCGGCAATATGGAAAAGAAGATCCAGGACTTCTGCCGCAGGACGAATCAGCCCCTTCCCGAAACCATCGGGCAGGTGGCCCGCTGTGTCTATGAATCTCTGGCGCTGAAGTACCGCCACGCACTGGAGGGTCTGCAGAAAATGAAGGGCCAGCGGATCGATTCGCTGAACATCGTCGGCGGCCCCATCAATAACCGGTTCCTGGATCAGCTCATCGCCGATTCTCTGGACCGCGAAGTGGTCACCGGCCCTGTGGAAGGCGCTGCCATCGGCAATCTGCTGACGCAGGCCATGGCTCTGGGTGACATCAAGGATCTGGACGAGCTGCGCCAAGTGGTTCGCAATTCCGAAGCTGTCGAAGTCTGGGAGCCTCACCACACAGCCGATTGGGAAAACGCATATCAAAAGTTACTGACTTTCTTAAAATAAGGAGATGTTTATCATGAGCGTAGATATGACCAAATGGATGCAGATCGCCAAGGAAAACATTCACAACCGCCCCGCAGGTACCGGCCGTCTGGCAGGTAAGATCACCATCGTCACCGGCGCTGCCCAGGGCTTTGGCAAGGGCATTGCAGAAGAACTGTACAAAGAGGGCGCAACCATCATCATCGCCGATATGAACCAGCCTCTGGCAGAATCCGTCGCCGCTGAGATGGGCGAGCGCGCCTGTGCCATCGCTGTCAATGTTTCCGACGAAGAGAGCGTTGCCAATCTGGTGGCTCAGACTGTTGAAAAGTTCGGCGGTCTGGATATCATGGTCGCAAACGCCGGTGTCGTCCGCTCCGGCCCCATTGCTTCCTTCGAGAAGAAGGATTTCGAGTTCGTAACCGCCATCAACTACACCGGTCTGTTCCTCACCGCCAAGTATGCTTCCATCATCATGCAGGCCCAGCACGAGGCTGACCCCGAGGCATCCTTCGATATCATCGCCATGTCCTCTAAGTCCGGTCTGGAAGGTTCCAACAAGAACTTTGCCTACGCAGGCAGCAAGTTCGGCGCCATCGGTCTGGTGCAGAGCTGGGCGCTGGAGCTGTGCGCTTACAATATCAAGGTCAACGCCATCTGCCCGGGGAACTACTTGGACGGCCCCCTGTGGTCTGACCCCGTCCGCGGTCTGTTTGTCCAGTATCTGGAAGCCGGCAAGGTTCCCGGCGCCAAGACTGTTGACGATGTCCGCCGCTTCTAGGAGGCTAAGGTTCCCATGAACCGCGGCTGCCTGCCCATCGACGTTGCCCGGGCCGTTATGTACTGCGTGGAACAGAAGTATGAGACCGGCCAGGCAATTCCTGTTACCGGCGGCCAGGTCATGCTGAACTAAGGTGCTGCCATGATCGATATTGCCATTCTGAACAAGCTGAATGCACCAACCCGGGAAGCGCGTCTTGCAAACCTCAAAGAGGTTCTGAAGGATACCGTATTCCCGCCCATGGTGCCCCAGTACATCAATAACCACATTCACACCACCTACTCTTTCTCTCCCTACTCCCCCGCTGCAGCGGTCTACGCCGCCCGCATGGAGGGTCTGTGCACCGCCGGTATCATCGACCATGATTCCATTTCCGGCGCGCAGGAGTTTATCGAGGCCGCCAAGCTGGTGGAGATCCCCGTGACCATCGGCATGGAAGCCCGGGTATCCATGGACGGCACCCGCTTGGAAGGCCGCCGCACCAATAACCCCGATCAGGTGGGCGTCTCCTACATGACCATCCAGTCCGTCCCTCACGACAAGATCGATACCCTCACCGCGTTCTTCAAGCCCTATCAAGCCGCCCGTCACGCGCGTAACCGCAAGATGGTGGCACGGATCAACGAGCTGCTGCCCGCCATCGCGCTGGATTACGAAGCCGATGTGCTGCCCCTGTCTCTGGCTCATGAAAACGGTGGCGTTACCGAGCGGCATCTGATGTACGCGCTGGCAATCAAACTGGTCAAGCAGGTCGGCAAGGGCGAAGCCATGATCAAAAAGCTGGAAGCACTGGGTCTTACCCTCTCCGAAAAGCAGCAAAAGCAGCTGCTGGACGAGAAATACCCCTTCTACGAGTATGACCTGCTGGGCATCCTCAAGAGCGCTTTCGTGCCCAAGATCTATATCGATGCCACCGACGAATGCCCCAAGCTTTCCGACATGGTCAAGCTTTGCAGTGATGTGGATGCTTACCTGTGCTATGCCTACCTCGGCGATGTGGGCGACAGCGTCACCGGCGACAAGAAGGCCCAGAAATTTGAGGACGATTACCTCGACGATGTGTTCGAGTGCCTCAAGGAAGAGGGCGTCAAGGCCGTCACCTACATGCCCACCCGCAACACCCCCCAGCAGCTTACCCGCCTGACAAAGCTGTGCGACGATTACGGTATGTTCCAGATCTCCGGCGAGGACATCAACTCCCCCCGGCAGAGCTTCGTCATCAAGGCTATGGAGAATCCCCTGTTCCAGAACCTGATCGATGCTACCTGGAAGCTGATCGAGCATGAAAGTAAATAACTTCGATATATAGGAGGATTTCAATATGAACACCAAAGCAGTACGTATTCACGGCAAGATGGATCTGCGGCTGGATGATGTGACTCTGCCCGAGGTTGGCCCCGATGATGTCCGCATCCGCGTAGTTTCTGACAGCCTGTGCATGTCCAGCTACAAGGCAGCCGTGGAAGGCGGCGACCATAAGCGCGTTCCCGACCGCTGCGATCTGACCCCCACCGTTGTGGGCCACGAATTCTGCGGCGACATCGTGGAAGTAGGTGAAAACTGGAAGCATAAATACAAGGTCGGTGACAAGTTCGTCATTCAGCCTGCCCACTATCATAAGGGCAGCCAGATGGCTCCCGGCTATTCCTACCAGTTCTGCGGCGGCGATGCCCAGTACGGCAATGTGCCCATCGAAACACTGCTGGAAAACTGCCTGCTGCCCTATAATTCCGATACCTACTACTATGGCTCTCTGGCTGAGCCCCTGAGCTGCGTTATCGGTACTTTCCACGCCATGTACCACACCAAGGCCGGCTCCTATGTCCATGAAATGGGCATCAAGGAAGGCGGCAAGATGGCACTTTTGGCTTCCGTCGGTCCCATGGGTCTGGCTGCCATCGACTACGCCATCCACTGCGACCGCCGTCCCAGCCTGCTGGTCATCACCGATATTGACGAGGCAAGACTGGAGCGCGCCGCTTCCATCTACACCGTGGAAGAAGCTGCCAAGTACGGCATCGAGCTGCACTATGTCAACACCCGCATGGAAAACGCCACCGAGTACCTGCGTGAGCTGACCGGCGGCACCGGCTACGACGATGTGGTCTGCTTCGCCCCCGTCAAGCCCGTTATCGAGCAGGCTGACGACATTCTGGGCTTCGACGGCTGCCTGAACTTCTTTGCCGGCCCCACCGACAACAAGTTCAAGGCTCCCTTCAACTGGTACAATGTCCACTATCTGTACACCCATGTTGTGGGCACCTCCGGCGGCAACACCAACGATATGCAGGAAGCCATCGAGATGATGAACGCAGGCAAGCTGAACCCCTCCGCCCTTGTCACCCATATCGGCGGTCTGAACGCCGTCATCGACACCACGCTGAACCTGCCCAAGATCCCCGGCGGCAAGAAGCTGATCTACACCCAGATCGACCTGCCTCTGGCAGCCATCTCCGACTTTGAGGAGCTGGGCAAGACTGATCCCCTGTTTGCTGAGCTGAACAGACTCTGCAAGGCAAACAACAATCTGTGGAATCCTGAAGCAGAAAAATACCTGCTGGCTAACGCCAAGGCGATCTAACCATAAAAAGCCTCCCCTGCGGGAGGCTTTTTTCAAAAGGAGAGTTAACTATGAATCTACAGAATGCAGTTTTGGGCATTGAACTGGGTTCCACCCGGATCAAGGCCGTTCTGATCGACGAAAACCATCTGCCCATCGCCACCGGAAGCTATGCATGGGAAAATGATCTGGTGGACGGTGTGTGGGTCTATCCTCTGGAAAAGGCCTTGGCCGGTGTCCGTGCCTGCTACAGCAATCTGCGCAAGGATGTGGAAAAGAAATTCGGTCAGACCCTTTCCAGCGTCGCTGCCATCGGCATTTCCGGCATGATGCACGGCTATCTGGTATTCGACAAGGACGGCAAGCAGCTCGCCCCCTTCCGCACATGGCGCAATACCATTACCGGCCCTGCCGCTGCAGAGCTGATGGAGCTGTTCAAATTCAATATCCCCCAGCGCTGGAGCATTGCCCACCTGTATCAGGCGATCCTCAACAAGGAATCCCATGTCAAGGATATCGCCAGACTCACAACCCTCAGCGGCTATATCCACAGCCTGCTGACCGGCGAAAATGTCATGGGTGTGGGCGAAGTTTCCGGCATGTTCCCCTATGATGACGAAACCGGCGACTTTGATGCCGCCCGCTTGGCCCAATTTGATGAACTGGTCAAGCCCTACGGTTTCCCCTGGAAACTGCGCCAAATCCTCCCCGCCGTCAAGCGGGCAGGTCAGCCCGCAGGCTTCCTTACAGAAGCCGGCGCCGCTCTGCTGGATGAAACCGGCACACTAAAAGCCGGGATCCCCTTCTGCCCACCTGAGGGCGATGCCGGCACCGGCATGGTGGCCACCGGCGCTGTCCTGCCCCGCACCGGCAGTATCTCTGCCGGCACCTCCGCATTCTCTTTGCAGGTATTGGAGCGACCCCTCAAGAATTATTATCCGGAGATCGATGTGGTAGCCACCCCTTCCGGAAAGGCCGTCGCCATGGCCCACACCAACACTTGCTCCTCTGAGATCGACGCATGGGTCAATCTCATTGCCGATGCGATGCGCACCATGGGTTGGAATGTGGATATGAACGAATTGTACCCCACCCTGTTCCGCAAGGCTCTGGAGGGTGACCCGGATTGCGGCGGCATTATCGCATTCAACTATTTTGCCGGAGAGCCTCTGACCGCCACAGAAACCGGACGCCCCATGCTGGTGCGTCTGCCGGACGGCAAGATGAGTATTGCCAACTTTATGCGCTCCCAGCTCTATGGTGCCATTGCCACCCTGAAGATCGGCATGGATATGCTGGCACGAGAGGAGCAGGTAGAGTCCGACAAACTGCTGGGCCACGGCGGGTTCTTCAAAACTCCCGGCGTCGGTCAGCAGATCATGGCGGATGCCTTGAATGTTCCCATCACCACTATGGAAACCGCCGGTGAGGGTGGCCCATGGGGCATGGCGCTGCTGGCAGCCTATATGCTGCGCAAGGCGGAGGGTGAAACCATGGAGGACTATCTGACGAACCGGGTCTTCTGCACCGCCAAGAGCAGCTGCCTGAACCCCGATCCTGTCGGTGTTGCCGGTTTCCAAACTTATCTTGACCGCTATATTGCCTGTCTGCCAGCGCAAAAAGCAGCAGCGGCACTGAACTGAATCCAAACCCCAGCTCTTTTGAGCTGGGGTTTTCAGCGAATTTGGCAAATGCAATCTTGCAAAACGCAAAATAAGTGTTATACTGTCTTTAACCTGTTCTCATAGGAGGCATCTTTGCCATGAACGCATTGAAACGGCACTACCACTGGGTCATTGCTTTGATCGTCTTTATCGAGATGGTCATTTACGGCGGCTTTCTCAATGCCGGCAGTGTTTTCACCGTACCCATTACCGAGGCACTGGATCTGACCCGCGGCAATTACTCGCTGGCACTGATGCCACGAGGTATTGTAGGCTTTTTTAGCACCATGATCACCGGCTTCCTGTTCCATAAGTTCGGCTATCGAAAATCTGCCATTGTCAGCCTGTTTTCCTTTGCCGGCGGTCTTGCTTTGATGGCTTCCGCCCGGACGCTGACGATGATCGGTGTTTCCAACGGCATTTTGGGTCTTTCCTATGGTGTCTGCACCACAGCCGGCGCTGTCCGGATCATGAAAAGCTGGTTCCATAAGCATCAGGGACTCATGCTGGGTGTGGTATCCATGGCAACCGGTGTGGGCGGCAGCATTATGAGCATGACGCTGACAGAGATCATTATCGCCAGCAGCTGGCGATATGCTTACCTATTTACCGCACTGCTCATCGTCATTCTGGCGATATTACATCTTCTGCTGCGGGATAAGCCGGAGCAGATGGGCCTGCGTCCTTATGGCGACGAAGCTGTCCCCGGGAAAAAACAGGCCGCCGATGCCGCCCACACGGAATGGGCCGGACATACCCTGCAGGAGATCCTGAGGGAACCCCAGTTCTATCTGATGGCTTTCTGCACTCTGCTGTCCTGCACCACAGTGTACCTGACCTTTAATGTAGTCGTCCCTCATTTTCAGGACGGCGGCTACACCGCATCCGAAGCCGCTGGTTTCCAAAGTTTGCTGCTTTTGTGTCTGTCCGGTGCCAAACTGGCAGGCGGCTGGCTCAGTGACTGGATCGG
Organism: Faecousia sp.; assembly: GCA_045576415.1. Lineage (GTDB taxonomy): Bacteria > Bacillota > Clostridia > Oscillospirales > Oscillospiraceae > Faecousia. Next base: position 6,638 of record JAZNGJ010000095.1, read on the forward strand.
TGCCAAAAGAGTCACCCTCCTCTGCGCGGGCTGTGCGGCGGCGGGTCAGTTCCTTCTGGCGGATGTATCCAATCTGCCGCTTTGCTATGTGGGCCTTGTCCTGTTTTCCATAGGATTGCTGGCAACCACCATCACCGTACCACTGCTTGCCATGCCTCTGTTTGGCTATCGGGCCTTTGGCAGCATCACCGGCATTTTCCTTGCCATGATCTCGCTGGGCAGTATGGTTGCAGGCCCCATTGTCAACCTGTTTTACGATTGGCTGGGCAGCTATTCCCCCGTTTTCCGAGTCGCCGCAGTGATCGATATTATTCTGATTGGGCTGTATCTGCTGCTGTTCTATTTATGCGAAAAGGAAAAGAAGCATTTCCTTGCCACACAGGCATAACAGTAAGGGCGCACCTTCCGGTGCGCCCTCTTTTTATAGCGTTTCCAATTTATCCTCAAGGAACAGACAGATATCCCGGAATGTATCCTTCTGTCCCTTCCGCCGCAGCTCGTAGAAGAATCCATGCTCCATCAGATGGTATACCTTCCAGTGGCTTTGGATCCCCAATTCCCGATGCTTCTTTGCGATCTTCAGCGTATGCTCGGAATAGAACATAGTCTCCAGCTCCGCCTCGATGAAGAAAATGGGAGGGTTATCCTGCCGGACATAATTCTTGAGCGACAGCCGCTCATAGGGGTCCGGATCCTCATCATAGGGTACGCCCGCCATCTCCTGCATGATGTTCCACATAGAGGGCATCATCTCGTCAAAGTACAGAAAATCATAGGGTGTCGCCTGCAGCATCGCCTTGCAGGGCTTGACCCATTCATTTTCCAGCTTTGCCGTTTCTCTGCACTCGCCGGGATCGGCGCAGATCAGCAGGGATGCCAGATGAGCACCTGCCGACACGCCATACACCGCGATCTTCAGCGGACGGTTCATTTCCTTCAGCACAGTTACAAAGCCGTCATAAGACTCCCGAATGTCCTGCAGCTGTTGGAATGCGTCCTTCGCTCCCAACCGGTAGCCGGTAGAAGCTACGATGTATCCCTGATCCCGGAACGCTGCCATGATCTCATGGAACCCCTCCTTGCCGCCGGTGCGCCAGCCACCGCCGTGGACGAAGAACAGCGCAATATCCTTCGTCACCGTTTCCGGCTGGAATACATCAAATGCCCGCCCCTTTACCGGGGGATAATCCAGCGAATACGTTTTAAATTGAAACATAACAAGTCCTCCTATTGTAATAATTCATCCAAAATTCCCAAATCAAATGCCAGACGTGACAGCACATACTTGTCCCGGATATCCTTTGTTGCCCGGAATACCACATCCAGCATTTCGTCCGGTGTACCGATCTCCTGCAAGGTCTTCGGCATTTCCATGGTATCCAGCAGCGCTTCCAGCTTTGAAAGGGCCGGCAGCTCCACTTCCATGATTCGCAATATTTCATCCCAGTTCCGCAGGATCACATCCAGCCGCTTTTCATGAAGCGCTGGGTCATACTTTTTCTCTTTCGTTTCCAGCGCGATCATGCTTTCCGCACCCTTGCCCAGAAGCTGCCCTAACCGGTCGCTCCATTTTTCATAATCAAAAGTGCAGACATAAGACAGCGCTTTCTCCCGGTCCGGCGTGATATTTTTCAGCTTTTCGTACAGCTGCACCGCGATCCGGGTGCCCACTGCACACTGAATGCCATGAAGCTCCACGGGCGTACCAAATTCCGCTCCCCGCATATCCAGCACATGGGAAATGTAGTGCTCCACACCGGAGGCAGGACGGGAAAGTCCCGCGTAATTCATGGCTACACCGCCGATGATCAGCCCTTCAAACACTGCGCGGACCGCCTCTTCCTCCCGATCCAGCAAGCCTTCGGCGTGGTCTACGCACTTTTTCAGCGCCTTGCGGATATACTCCGCCACCGTGGGACAATAATACTCCCCGGTAATCAGATGCGAGATCCGCCACTCGCAAATGCTGACGTATTTGGCCAGCATATCCCCCAATCCGGAGATCAGCATTTGCACCGGTGCTTCCCGAAGCACCTCCAGATCGCCCACGATCACATTGGCGCATCGGCTGGGCACAGAGGTTTTTAAACCGTCCACATCCATCGACGAGGTCGCGGAGGCATAGCCATCCATAGAGGGGGCTGTGGCTACGATGATATAAGGCGTCTTTGTCAGTTTTGCCACCAGTTTGCCGATATCGTTGATCACACCTGAGCCGATGCCGATCACCATATCACAGTCGGCAGTGCAGTGTATTGCCGCACTGCCCAAGGCTTCCTCGTTGGGGTGGATCACCTGCTGAGAAAACACATACAGGCTATAGGCAATACCGTGCGCCTGCAAAACCTTGCAGACCCGCTCCCCTGCCGCCTGATAGGTATTGCGATCTGCGATCAGGTAGGGCTTTTTCGCCCCGTAACGGGTAACCAGTGATGCAATTTTTTCAATCGCTCCCCTCCCGACAATATAGTCATCCAGCAGCGCATCGTGCACTTTACCGCAGGTACAGGTGAATTTTTTCTGAAATTGCCCCATTTTTTTGCCTCCAACGGTTGTAAAACAATTATTTTGTGATATGATTATAGGAGCTTTTGAATCATCCGTCAAGCAAAAATCATTTGGGCAGCTGCCCATCGTGAGGTAATTATGGTAGAGAAAAAAATGTTGCTTGTAATCAATCCCTGCGCGGGAAAAAAGAAAATTCAAGGCAAGCTTACACAAGTTCTTGATCGATTTAACCGTGCCGGCTATTTGGTCACCACCTATATCACCGCCGCCCCCGGAGACGGCCTGGAAGCGGTCGCAAGGCTTGCTAAGGATATGGATCTGGTGGTCTGCTGCGGCGG
>JAZNGJ010000096.1:0-17971 GCA_045576415.1 Faecousia sp.
GGATCGCACAGGGTATCGCCGGTCTTGACCTTGTCCATCTTGCCGATGGCACCGATGTCGCCGCAGGTGAGGATCTTGACTTCGGTGTTCTTCTTGCCGCACATGGAGTACAGGCGGCCCAGTTTCTCGGTCTCGCCGGTACGGGCATTGACCAGAGTGCTGTCGGAGGTGATCTCACCGGACAGGACCTTCACGAAGGAATACTTACCGAACTGGTCGGAAACGGTCTTCCAGACGAATGCGGAGGGCACGCCGCCGGCGGAAACCACGAATTCTTCGGTAGTGCCGTCAGCCAGAGTGGCCTTGTGATAGTTACCCTGCTCGGGGTTGGGCAGCAGGCTGATGATGTGATCCATCAGCATCAGGCTGCCGAGGCAGGTGATACCGGAGCCGCACAGAACGGGGAACAGGCTCAGTTCCTTAACGCCCTGATGCAGGCCGTTGATCATTTCGGCGTAGGTAAAATCGTCACCTTCGAAGAAGCGGTCCATCAAAGCTTCGTCGGTCTCTGCAACGGCTTCCTTCAGTGCGTCGTTGAACTCTTCGATGACGGATTCCTTGTCAGCGGGAACGGCGATCTCCACTCTCTTCAGCTTCTGCATCTCGTAAGCGCGCTTGTTGAGCACGTCGATGATGCCGGTGACCTTCTTGCTGCCGTCCCAGATGGGAACAACAACGGGAGCGATCTTGTTGCCGTACTTCTGGCGCAGAGCTTCGAAGGTAGCGTTGTAGTCAGAGTTGTCCTCGTCGACCTTGGAGATGTAAACGAAACGGGGCATATTGCGCTCTTCGCAGTACTTCCATGCCTTCTCGAAGCCGACGGTGATACCGTCCTTGGCGGAGCAGACGAGGATGGCTGCATCGGCAGCGCGCAGGGCTTCCATCACAGCGCCGGAGAAATCAAATGCGCCGGGGGTATCCAGAACATTGATCTTGCAGTTCTTGTACTCCAGAGGAACGACGGAGGTGGAAATGGAAATATTGCGGCGGATCTCTTCGGGATCGTAGTCGCAAACGGTGTTGCCGTCGGCATTCTTGCCCATACGGTCAATGGCACCGGTCATGTAAAGTAAGCTTTCTGCCAGAGCAGACTTACCGCTGCCGCTGTGTCCCAGCAGGCAGATGTTGCGAATGGAACTAACTGTATACATATAAAATCTCCTTTCGGAAAGGGATTTTTCCCCTTCTCTGCTTACGATTGGGCGCAATGCACCACAACAAGTACATTATACACGAAGAAAAGTAAGATTTCAATGCTTATTTTCGTCAGAATGTAAAATTGGCGAAAATGGCAGATGGACATTTGTGCTTCTGTGCAAAACAACCAATTTTTACTGGTAATTATAAGCTACATAGACAAAAGACCCCGGAGCGATTTCCGCTCCGGGGCAGTTTTCGTTATACAGATCTGGTCCATTCTGTGATCAATAGACCCGGGATCATCCAGATCAGATCATACAGCAAGACGTTTGCCGGTGTCAGCAGATATTCCGCGCCCACCAGCGCCAGAACCAGCATGATCGTAAGTCCCAGAATGCCGCCCAGCATATGCACGGCAACGCCTGCAATGGATGCCGAGCGCACGGCCCGCGCGCCGGTGACTGCGAAGGCGATCCCCGCCAGCCCCTCCCGGGTGGTCATGGCCAGTGCCCGGGCGTCCTCCTCCGGCTGCTTCTGAAGCAGCGACTGCCGGATATCCCGCTCGGGGAACTCCATCCGGCGGGTGTTGACGCCGAATTTGCTGCGGATGAAGCTCTCTGTCAGCATAAAGTCACCGCCGGTCATCACCGGTGTCAGCCCGCGGTAAGAGCACAGGGTATTCAGCCCGCCGGCAGCGGATTTGGATTTGGCATAGGAAATGGCAAAAACGCCGCTTAAGCTTCCGTCGATCGCCACATAGATGGCCTGATTGACCCGGGTACCCTCCGGCATGTCCACACCCATGTCCTGCATGAATTGCAAAGAGCCTGCCAGCACGGCCTCCTCATTGATCTCAGCGCCGATGCCGCCGGGATAGCTGTGCAGATTTTCCGCATCATAGTGGTAACCGCTGCGGCTTTCCAGCAGCTGTGCAAACAGCGGCGCAATGGCCCCGCCGCAGGTGCTCATCAGCGCTGCGGCATAGGAGACCACTTCGTCCGGATCCCGCTGGCCGTAGAATTTGACACCGTTCATTTTAATGGCTCCAGAGGGAAACAGGTCCGGATCCTCCAGCGGAAAGACGGCGCTGCCGCTTAGACCCTTGATGCCCTGCCAGCCACACAGAACGATTCCCAGCTTGTGAAGCCGGCGCTCCAGAACGGCCATGGGGCGGGACAAAGTGATGTAGGCCGTAGCCGGCACTGCCACCAGCAGTGCGGCCGCAAATGCTTGGATACCCAGTGTCACATCGTAGAAGCAGCCGCCTGCGATACCGATGCCCAGACTTACCAGCAAAACCACGAGGGCATACACGGACATGGTCTTTTCCGGGCCGGAAGGCGCATTGTAAGTATCCATAAAGTCCTCGACCTGCCCCTCGCTCCGTAAAAATCCGGGCCGGCCCTCATAATAATCCCCAACTTTGACCACACTATCCAGGCAAGTAGCTTTCCGCATGGTATCCATCTGGCCCATTTCGGTGTTGCGCTTCTGATAGGCGCTCCACAGTGACATGGTCATGTTCAGGCTGAATGCGGCGCAGCAGGGGATGCGGATCTGCTGCAGGCAAAGGATCCCGTCTGTCAGGCAGGCGATGAGACTGAAGATCAGCAGGCTGTTCAGGGAGAACCGTTTTTTGAAGATATCCGTAAAGCCCTCCATCAGCTGATAGCTTCCGAAAATGGCGGAAAGCAGCAGCGACAGGAACTGGATAAAGATCACGAATTTCGTGCGTTCCACAGAAATCATGCCCAGCGCATACATGGCTGTGCTGCCGGCGGATACCAGCGCCACCAGAAAGTTGGCGATGATCGCCAGCTGCAGCTTGCCAAGACCCAGCTCTGTAAGATCATAGTACCGCTTTTCGGGTCCCGCCACCAGCTTGCGCTTCAGCTCCTGCAACCGGGATTTGGGACGGAAAATGATGGGCTCCGGGGGAATGTATTCTCCCATAGGCTGCTCGTATTCCGGCTCCCATGCCTCGGAGTAAGGCTCTACCGGAGGCTGCTCCGGCACAGGAGGATAAAAGATTTCCTCTTCAGCTTCCGCTCCTACCGGTGTAAAGGCAACGGTTTCGTCGGATACCGTCTTCTCCTGCTGTTTGACGGCTTTGGTGATCTCGTCCAAACGGACGGTATCCGGGGCGACCTTGGGCGTTTCCTCTGCTTTCGCAGGAAGGATGCCGTCCCAGATCAGAATGTCTTCACTTTCCTCGGGCTGGTCCTGCCCGTCGGAAGCGAATTCTTTCAGAATATCGTCAAGATCAAATTCGTCCAGTTTTTTTTCCTTTTCATCCATAGAAGGACCTCCTTAGCCGTTCAGACGCTGGCGTACCGCCTCATACAGCAGAATGGAAGCTGCCGCGGAAGCGTTCAGCGACGAGATCCGGCCCCGCATGGGAATGTGCACCGTAACATCGCAGTTCTTGCGCACAAGGGGACTCATGCCGTCGCCCTCGTTGCCGATGACGATAGCAGCCGGACCGCTCAGGTCCGCCTGATACATGGGGATGGAGCCTTTCGCAGCCGTGCCGAAGATCCAGACACCCTTTTCCTTCAGTTCCGCGATGGCGCTGTTGATATTGGTGACCCGAGCCACCTTCATATACTCTACCGCACCGGCAGAGGCCTTGGCTACCGTTGCCGTCAGACCTACGCTGCGGCGCTTGGGAATGATGACACCGTGGGCACCGGCACATTCTGCAGAGCGCATGATGGCGCCTAAATTGTGGGGGTCGGACAGCTCGTCGCAAATGACGATCAGCGCGTTTTCGCCTCTTGCGGCGGCTTCTTCCAGAATGTCATCGATGGTGCAGTATTCATGGGCGGCTGCCAGGGTGATCACGCCCTGGTGGGCATGGGTAAAGCTCATGGCATCCAGCTTGCGCCGGTCCACCGGCACCACTACAGCTCCGGCCTCTTTCGCTTCTGCTGCAAGGCGCTGCAGGCCCCGGTCCGTTTCGCCGGAAGCAATGAACACTTTATCGATGGTCCGTCCGCTGCGAAGAGCCTCCTGCAGGGCGTTGCGGCCCTCCAGCTGGCCTTCGATCTCCTCCACGGGAGCGGGTGGGGAAGGACGGCGGCGTTTATCATGCATAGCTCTCATCTCCGTTTTCTGCCTTGGGCTATAATCTTTCCAGTATAGTATACCAGATAATTTCCCGGCAGACAACTGCAATTTTTGCCCATCTTAGAAAAACCTTAAGTTGATTTCCGGCGGGGCATTCTGTATAATGTTACAATACTAATTCTTCAGCGAGGTCGTTTTTCACTATGGGAAAGTATGAAAAACCCCGCTCCGGCGGGAAGATCGGGAAATATATCGCTACAGCGCTGCTTTGCCTGCTGCTGTTTCTGGCGTTTCTGGGCTTTTTTGCTGCCCGGTGGTATGTCAATGTCTATGGGCGCATCGGCTTTGACTCGGTGCTGTATACCCTGACCGCCAGTCTGGGCGGCCTGCAGCCGGATCTGGTCATTAGCTTTCTCAAAGGCGGCGCCCTTCCGGCAGTCTTATGCTGGGCAATTGTCTGCGCGGCTTTGTTTTTTCCTTGGAAAAAATACGGTGTTTGCTGCCGTTTCTTTCCGTTTAAGCGGGGCTTGGCCTGTTTCCTGGCGATCCTGCTGTCCGTCAGCCTGCTGACCCACGCTGCCTTTAATGTGGAGCTGGTGGATTACATTTACCATATGCTCAACAAAACAGAGCTGTATAACGACGAATACCGGGACCCCAATACGGTGCAGATCACGTTCCCCGAGGAAAAGCGGAATCTGATCTATATCATGCTGGAGTCCATGGAGACCAGCTATATGGGAAGCGAAGATGGGGGCGCGCTGCAGCAGAGCCTGATCCCGGAGCTGGAGCAGCTGGCAAAAGAGAATGTCAATTTTTCCCACAATGCCAATGTCGGCGGTTTTCGGGAGGTTTCCGGTGCCAGCTGGACCATTGGATCCATGGTGGCCCACACCTCCGGGGTGCCGCTGAAGGTGCCCGACGGAGTGGATGACTGGCAGAACGGTTACGGTAAGGATGGCGTATTCCTGCCCGGCCTTACCAGTATCAACACCATTCTGGCGGAAAACGGCTATAACCAGACGCTGATGGTAGGCTCTGACGCCAATTTCGGTGGCAGAAAGACCTATTATTCCACCCATGGCGTGGATGCCGTTTATGACATCTACACCGCGAGAAAAGACAAAATCGTCAGCCCCGGCTATTTTGTCTGGTGGGGCATGGAGGATCTTTACCTGTTTGACTACGCGAAAGAGAAGATCACAGAAATGGCAGCGGGGGAGGAACCCTTTGCCTTTACCATGCTGACGGTGGATACCCACCATATCGGCGGCTATAAATGCGAGCTTTGCGGCAGCGACCACGAGGAGAATTACGAAAATGTTATCTCCTGCTCCAGCCGGCAGGTAGCGGCATTCGTAAGTTGGATCCGGCAGCAGGACTTCTTTGAAAATACCACTGTGATCATCACCGGTGACCACTGCTCCATGGACAAGGGCTATTTCAACCGAAATGTGGATCCGGATTATACCCGGCATATCTACAACTGCTTTATCAATTCCGCGGCAGAACCTGCGCGCACCCAAAACCGTCAGTTTTCCGCGGTGGATATGTTCCCCTCAACGCTGGCGGCTATGGGCTGCACCATCGAGGACGACCGGCTGGGACTGGGCGTGAATCTGTTTTCCAATCAGCCGACGCTGATGGAGCGGATGGGCTATAAGGCTTTCAATACAGAGCTGGCGAAAAAGTCCGAATACTACTCGGAACATTTTTACACAGCGGAATAAAGAAAATTACAGCAGAGTGCAGTAAAATGTGCTCTGCTGTTGATTTTTGGCAGGAATTAACAGAAAATTTACGCCGTTGTATCGAATCATTCATTGCTACCTGCGCCAAAATGTGATATGATGTGCTTGCCGATGCGGCCCAAGGAGGAACATTATGGAATCTAATCGCAACGATTCAAAGAATCGCAACAATAAACCCGGGGATAACAAACGCCCCAAGGGGAATATCTGGGTCACGCTGATCATCTCCGTTGCCATTGTGCTGGCCATCAGTTTGATCTACAATGCCATTGCCCGCAGCCAGTATACCCAGACTTCCTACACCGAATTCCGGGAGGCTATGGATAACGGCCAGCTGGAGGAAGTGCAGCTGCTTTACGACCGTGTCATTTATCTGACCAAGGAAGAGGCTGCCAAGCCCGCCTCCCAGCAGAAAGCCTGCTTCACAGGACTTCCCAGCTATGCCGATACACTGGGGCTGATGGATGAGCTGCACGGACTGGGTTATGATGTGAATTATCATATCACAGAGGATAATTCCGGTATCATTATGATCCTTTACTATGTGTTCATGTTCGGTATTATCTTCTTTACCATGCGTATGCTCAGCAAGCGCATGAGCGGCGACGGTATGATGGGCGGATTCGGTCACAGCAAGGCCAAAATGTATATGGAAAAGCAGACCGGTGTGACCTTTAAGGATGTTGCCGGTCAGGACGAGGCCAAGGAATCCCTGCAGGAGATCATCGATTTTCTCCACAATCCCAAGAAGTATACTGATGTGGGTGCCAAAATGCCCAAGGGCGCATTGCTTGTGGGCTCTCCCGGTACCGGCAAGACCCTGCTTGCCAAGGCGGTGGCAGGTGAAGCCGGCGTGCCCTTCTTCTCCATCTCCGGTTCTGATTTTGAGGAGATGTTTGTGGGCGTGGGTGCAAGCCGTGTCCGGGATCTGTTCCAGCAGGCCACAAAGGTGGCGCCTTCCATCGTTTTCATCGATGAGATAGATGCCGTTGGCCGTACCCGGGATTCCCGCTTCGGCACCAATGACCAGACCCTAAACCAGCTGCTGGGCGAACTGGACGGCTTTGATTCTTCCAAGGGTGTTGTGATCCTGGCTGCTACCAACCGTCCGGAGATCTTGGACAAGGCTCTGCTTCGTGCGGGCCGGTTTGACCGCCGGATCATCGTAGACCGTCCCAATCTGCAGGGCAGACTGGATACGCTGAAGGTGCATACCCGCAAGATCAAGCTGGCAGAAGATGTGGATCTGCGCAAGATCGCCCAGGCAACTGCCGGCGCGGTGGGTGCTGACCTTGCAAACCTTGTCAACGAAGCGGCGCTTCGGGCAGTTCGCAATAACCGGAAAGCCGTCAATCAGGAAGATCTGCTGGTTTCCTTTGAAACCGTCATTGCCGGTACGGAGAAGAAGAATACCGTGCTGACGGATACGGAAAAGCGTCTGGTCGCTTACCATGAGGTTGGCCACGCGCTCATCGCCGCGCTGGAAAAGCATGCCCAGCCGGTATCCAAGATCACCATTGTACCCCATACCTCCGGCGCACTGGGCTACACCATGCAGATGCCTGAGGAGGAAAAGTTCCTGAATACCAGCGAGGAGCTGATGACGGAGCTGCGGACGCTGGTTGGCGGACGGGCAGCGGAAGCCGTGGTGTTTGGCGTCAAAACTACCGGCGCTGCCAATGATATCCAGAGGGCAACCGCTCTGGCGCGGAACATGATCGCCCAGTACGGCATGAGTGATGCCCTTGGACTGATGGCGCCTGCCACGGTGCAGAATCAGTATCTGGAGAATCAAGCCTATATGGATTGCTCGCAGGATACTGCGGCATTGGTGGACCGGGAGGTCCAGAAGCTGCTGGAGAAGGCTTACAATGAAGCCAAGCAGATCCTGACGGACAACCGGGAGCTGCTGAACGAGATCTCCGAATACCTGCTGGCCAAGGAGACCATCACCGGCGATGAGCTGATGGCCTATGTCAATGCAGATAAGCAGAAGGCGGAGCCCACAGAAGTATCCGCCGAAGAGCACTCCGGCGAAGAATAAAACCAAAGGAGCGGATCACATCCGCTCCTTTTTGCATCCAAACCGACCCAATTTTTCAAAATTCCCCCCTTTACAAATGGGGGAAAGCCTGCTATAATAACTGGGCTGTAAAGCAAATGCACCGGTGGCTCAATGGATAGAGCATCGGATTCCGGTTCCGAGGGTTGGGGGTTCGAGTCCCTTCCGGTGTACCAAGCAGTACAAATCCGAACTTTTTACCAGTTGGTGAAGGGTTCGGATTTGTTGTTTTCTTCAACAAGGGACTCGAATAATAAAATGTGGCGCGGATGAGCGCCACTCGCGAGGGCTAGACCGAGCGAAACCTTGATTGATCGAGTCCCTTTCGGCGTACCAAACAGTACAAATCCGAACTTTTTACCAGTTGGTGAAGGGTTCGGATTTGTTGTTTTCTTTTGAGAAAATAGATTTTTATATACTAAGCCGCTCTCATTGAAGAGATTTTCTCATCGTTATTACCGGAGAATAATTGCGAGGACTTTTCGGTTCCTATTAAATTAATCGCTTTATTTTGCGAAGTAATCTTTGACATGATACAATATATCAAAGCTGACATATGGTGCGATCGTTTTGATCGAGATTGCATTATCAACTATGATTCACTGTGTAGCTGTTGGGATAGCCGTAGCAGCAAGTGGATTTATGCTTAGAGAAAAGGAGGCCGAACCAATGAGTACGATTGATGTCAATTCTATTTTTTCCTCGTTCTGTACGAATCTTGAAATTCCTCAGTCTGTGAAAAGCACTGTAGATACTCGTATTCGGACAATAGCCAAACGCATCAATACTGATTTCTGGAACACTGATTCCGAAACAACACACTACATGGTTGTTGGATCGTATGGAAGACATACTGCGATAAAAACAAGTGACATCGATCTGATTGTTGAGCTTCCCTGGTCTGAGTATACTCGCTTCAATAATTATTCCTGGAATGGTCAGTCTGCACTTTTACAGTCAGTAAAGCAGAGCCTACAAAAAACATATTCATCGTCAGCTATTTCGGGTGACGGGCAGGTTGTGGATATTGATTTTAGTGACGGCATTAAATTCGAAGTTGTACCTGCATTCAAATATTCCGATGGTGGATACTGCTATGCAGATACAAACAACGGAGGCAGCTGGAAGTCGATGGATCCAGCAAAAGAACTAATAATGTTTGTATATATGGATGCACAGTACAACGGGAACTTGACTAGGTTGTGCCGGATGGCACGAGCATGGAAAGACAAAATGACTGTCTTAATGCCTGGTGTGCTGATCGATACGATAGCCTATGTCTTTTTAGGGCAATACCAATACGCATCCAACTCCTTCACATACTTTGACTGGATGTCCCGGGACTTTTTTGAATACATCATCAAAAATGAAACGAAATCCAGCTGGGTAAAGTTTGGTTCCGGTGACATTATCAAGAAACAGTATGGGGCATCTGTTAACTCAGACAGCAAAAAGGCATATACCCTGGCTCTGGAAGCAATTGAAGCTGAATCCCAGAATTGGCTATACACATACCATAACAAATGGAGGGAAATCTATGGATCAAAATTCCCAAGTGCATAGAGACGGTCTGAATATCCAGATCAAGGAGGCCTATGGTCGGGTAGTATATACCTATACTGCCCACTGGAAAATGGTTGATGCGCTCACCGTCAAAAATCGGCGTATAAAATACACACAGATTGCACTTTCTGCGATTTCAACAGGTGGATTTATCGGAGCCATTATAACAAATGAGACGGCACTCACCTGCATTGGCGGCATCTTCTCCACTTTGTTATTAGCGTTGAATCTGTATTTCAAAGACTTCGACCTGAATGCGGACATAACTAGGCATTCTGCGGCCGCAAATGCATTGTGGTCTATCCGTGAGGCATATGTTTCACTGCTAACAGACTTTCCTAACATGACAAATACCGAAATTTGCGCTCGGCGCGATGAGTTGCAAGCTATGACTGCAGAGGTGTACAAATCAGCTCCCAAAACAGATAGTAAAAGTTATTCGGCTGCTCAGAATGCTCTAAAAAAGGAAGAGGAGCAATTCTTTTCAAGGGAGGAACTTAACCTCCTGCTTCCGGAACATTTGCGGGAGAAATAGAAATATTTTCTAATTGAAGCTACGATCTTGGATAAAGGGTGTGCCTTTTACCGTTAATTATGCCCCCTTATTTTATTGAACGCATTCAAATACAAACAGTACAAATCCGAGCTTTTTACCAGTTGGTGAAGGGTTCGGATTTGTTGTTTTATTCTAACAGTCAAAGGGCTGGCCCTGTGAAAGGCCAGCCCTTTGCGTATTATGATTTATTGTCCTGTTCCATCAAATGCGCTTGGAGTTTTTTGAGTTTTGCGTTGGTCATCGATTCTGCATAGTGCATACCATCATAGGTAGGGTGCAACACGGGATATGTACCTTTAGTTTTCAGGATGAACTTCTGCTCGATAAGCCACTCAATAATACTCACCAGAACCTCGCGGCGAATATGCCTTAGTGCACCGTATTCTGGAATACTATCCAAATCTGCACCTTTGATCTTCTGGCTATTAGCACCACGCAGGATATCGGTCAGAACGCTAATGCCATAGTATCGGTTGGCGCTGACATTAGAGAGACCTTGCAAGATCGTATGTACTATGTCATTGAGGTTGCTTTCCTCGTAACTGAACACCTTTACATTCGGTTTTGCAATTGTTTCAGTCTGAGTAAACTGAGGTGCAGGTTTCGTTGATGTGTGTTTTGTCACCTGCTGCCGTTGACCGGCGCGAACAGTTTCAGGTTGTGGAATTGGATCCGGACCAAGATCCAGCATTTCATAATACTGTTTCTTCCATATGATCTTACTGCAGCCAGTACCATCCTTCTTGTAGTTTGTGCAGCCAAGGAAATAATTGTTGTCTTTCGCAGGCTTCACAATCAGATAGCCGTCTCTGCATTGATCGCATTTCATGATAGAAAGCTTGCCTGCCCGGTATTCATTGGTCATAAAGCCGCACACTTCCGGCTCATTGGTGCAAATATGCAGTCTGAGGCCATAAGCATTTTTGTATCGGAACTGCATAGGATAGCCACAAATCGGACAACTCTTTTTAGGTATACTATTCTTCGGCGGATTTTCATTCCACGTTCCACGAAGCACAACGTTTTTATAATCACGTTTGATCTCCAATAGGAACTCAGAGGGATTCTCTTCCGGTGCCAGGAAATATACTCTATTCTTGGTTCGCGTCATAGCCACATAGAACAGCCGTCGTTCCTCAGCATAGTCGATAGAGCGGTCGCCCTTAATAACAAATGACAGTACTGGATCGTCTTCGATTTTCGAAGGGAATCCGTATGTTTCATTGCGGCCATTGACCACGATAACGTTGTCGTAGCCCAGACCTTTGGATGCATGAGCGGTCATAAAAGTGATATCCAGCTTCGGATATTTCACGCTCTTGAGCTTATTGCCACGGTCAATGTACTCAAACAAACCCGATTTCTCCAGTTTGTCGCCGTCAAAGCCAAACCTGCCCAGAAGCAGAATTGTTGATTTTCCGGTTTTACCTTCCTGCTCATTGAACGCCATGATCTGCTCTAAAGCCACTTCCACAGCATGCGCAATCTCATAGTTAACACCGCTCTTGTTGTCCCCATCCCGTTTTTTGGGGCTTCCATCATAGGTATATATGATAACCGGGTCTACAATGTGCTTCGGAGATTTTAGCTCTTTTTTGATTTGCGTTTCATTCCGCTGAATAAAATTACCGGCAATATCAATCACTTCTTGAGAGTTACGATATGTCTTGACGATCTTCAGCAGTTTCGCATATCCCATCTTCTCTTCAAATCGAGTAAAAAGAGTGATATCTGAACCACTGAACGCATATATAGACTGCCAGTCATCACCAACCGCAATGATCTTCGCATCTGTTACTTCAGAAAGAGCAGTTACCAAGTCGAAACGCTGTCTCGAAATATCTTGATACTCGTCAACGATGATGTATTGGAAATCCAGCTTTCGCTTCATTTCCTTTACTTCTCTCAGAACCCGAGCGGATTCATTGATCATATCCTCAAAGTCAACTGCATCATTCTCTTTCAAGTACCGCTGATACTCCAGATAGCAATCGTTGCAGATGTTCAAGAACAAGCGTGTTCGAACATTCTGCGTAGAGTGATACATTCTCTGGAAATCGTCAGCTGTAAATCCGTTTGTTTTGAAGTTGGTAATGAATCTACAAATCAGATTGACAAGCTTACGGATATACCGGTTTTCCTCTGTTGATACCAGCTTTTCCATAACTTCCTTACTGGAACGAGCTGTGATATCAAATCCTTTCTTCTCCAATTCTTCTTGCAAGTGTTCCAACAGTGTTCTGCCATCTGAATACTTGGAGAATGTGTAAATCAATGTGGTGCCGTGCTTCTTATGTAGAGCGACCTTATCATTGATTGCTTTTTTATAGGCAGCCAATTCATCGTCACTGAATCGGTCATTCTTGCCACCTTGAGTAATACCAAAGTGCTCAATATATGTCACCTTGTCTCCCTGGCGAATAATAAAATCAGGGGTATACGGCTTCTTTGCCATGACGATATCGTATCTGTACATCGGTTCATACTCATAGTCGATGTTATGCAGATACAAAAAGTTTGCAATCTCCACCTCTTGATGGGAGCGCATGACCTCATTTTGAATCGTAACGGCTTTCTTTGTTCGCCGGTCAATAACTTCTCTTTGAAATTCATTCAGATCGCTGCGCATAGTAGAGAAGTTGCTCTTGGCAATCTTATTAAAGAAGCCATTCAAATCCTCTCCTTCATAAGGTGCATCAAAATACGAGGAGAAGAACATTATCAGATTATTTACAAGGCTCTCGTTTTTCAACACAGAATCTCTGAAGTAATCCTGAATCACAAAGTACAGCCTGCCGGAATCGACGATATTTAGTTTTTCGGGATGCTGTTTGCGCAGAATCGCATTGCCGGTAGAATGGAATGTTGCAATGGGACAGTCGATTTTTAAATCGCGATTCAGTTTGTCGCGAAGCTCTTGAACCGCCTTGTTGGTAAAGGATACAACCAAGATCTGTTCAGGGGCAATGTTCTTCTTTTCAACCAGATATTTGACTTTTGCTGCCACGGTCGTGGTTTTACCGGCTCCGGCACCAGCAATAACAAGGCAGTAGTCCTCATCTGTCAACACCACACGGCGCTGATCTTCGTCCAGCATAATTACCGGATCCACTTCGTGCAGAATGGTATCCAAATACTTCTTTTCTGTCACCATTGTGCTTTTGATATATGACTCGTTATGGTTGTCAACCAGATTGGAAAAATCACCATAAACAGCCAATATACTCTCCACAACAGAAGCGTCAATACCATTACTCTCACAGAAGGATTTCAGCATTTTGCTGGTTTTAAGCACGCCAAAATACTCGATCACCGTTTGGGCATCACGCAGCATCTGGCTGTATTCACTTCTAGCCACATAGCGGTCATCAGAAAGCAAAGAATCCATCTGGCTCTTCAATGCAAGCAGCTTCTTGCATTCGGGAGATGCTTCCGCAAACATAATGCTTAGATCCGCTGCTGAATTCTTTTTCTTGAATAATTTAGAAAACAGGCCCATGCAAATACCATCCATCACAAATTAATATTGCGTATTCTCAGTATAATACATATTTCTTCTGTTTTCAATGTTATTCTTAGGGCGTCATATATCTGCCTATACTCAAGTGACAAAGTGACCGCCTGATGCGTACGGCAATGATTTCTTGAAAGCTGATATCAAAATGTAAGGAAGGGGCGCTCTGCTTTGACTTTGCTTTAAGCCTTCTCTGTGGCTTTCTGTGCTGTTAACTCTTCTTGCTTGATCTTCCACTCTTCGTATTCGTTTTGCCCGGTTTCGGTCTGTAAAAAAGCTATGACATCCGGCAAAAAGCACCGAGCCAACTCATCAAAAACAGAATCCGGAAGCTTCGCTGAAGCCCGCTTGCTACGCAAAATGACAACAACGAGTTTTCCCAGTGTTTCCATGCAGATATAGAACCGCAGCATGAATCTTTTCATACACATCGTTTGCGCCTCCTTTCCTAGTATTAATCCGTCTCCCGCTCTGGTGGGCGAGAAAAGCTGAATGTTCAGTTATAGTTCATGGCTGTGTGTTCTATTGTGATGAATCGGTCTGATTCTCAACAAAAAAGCCAAAAAACGAAATATGTCCGTGAGCGCAACTTGCGCTTCACGGACATAACTGGATTTTTGGGAGCTCAAATTTCGCGGCACAGAACAATCCTGTTTTTGCCGGGGCGTATTTCCGTTTTTCTTTCATGGCTATAAATCAGAAGGAGGCCTTCGGTATCATCTGATATTCTTTCTACCTAAAAGCAGAAGATTTCTGGAAAAAATATTTGACAAAACAGCGTCACTTTTACAATCGGTAGATTTGCGTAAAAGAGGCCAAAAAACAGCAATCGGTAGATCTGCCGGTTGTAAGGCCAATGATTAATTATGCGGTGTCTATGCGAGTACGATGAGAGGTTAACTCCGTTTTCTTTCTCATCTTTCTTCAAGGATTGTTGGAAGAATTATTTGATAAAAGAAGAGGAAAGATTCCCTGTTTGCACCATCGGTAAATTCACGAAAAGGGACTGGTCGTTTCCTTGTATATTAACGGACGAGAGGATGATAACCCTGTTTTCTTTCTCGTCTTTAGCAATCGGTAACGCGCAGAAAAGAGGCCAAAGAACAGCAATCGGTAGATCTGCCGATTGTAAGGCCGTTCGTCTTTTATGCGTTTTCAGTATCGTTAAGATAAGAGGTTTTTCTTCGCTATTTTCTTATATTTTTTCAAAAAATAAGGCCAACACACCCTGTTTTGTAGCTTTTGTTTACGATCGGAAATACACTTCGTTTTATCTCCTATCTATTTTCAATTTTTGCTTTTCACTTTTTGAAAATGCACAAAAATTATGTAATCAGAGCTCGGTTTTAGTTTTACAAACTTTCATTTATGTAATCTAGTTCAATTTCGTGACCCCGTAGTATCAAAATCGTATGTAATCGAGTATGATTTCACTCTTTTCTTCTTAAAGAGGGTCGGTTTTTTTAGAAAACCGAATCCGGACCACATTTTTGCCTGGAAAGTTATTTGATTACATATTTTGCTGTGGTTTTCTGAACATATTACATCCTTGATTACATAATTTTCCCTTATCTTACCTCATAATCAACGCCAGCAAATTTTCTCACCAAAATGCGTTATCAAAATGCGCCACCTTACTGTCGCAGATTCGACAGTAAGATGGCGCAATTGGTATTTAGGAGATTATCGGATAAAAAGTTCTTCACTGATGCGGCTGTAATCGATTTGCTGGTTATCCCGCAGGGCCTCTTCACCTGCGTGATGGGACGAGAATTCGTCCACCAACACATACAACCACGAGTGGATCTCGCCGTCGTCCGTGCGGTAGATCATGCCGGGCACACCGCCGTCGTCGACCTGATAGTCCACCCAACCGTGATCCGAGTGAACGCGGCACAAGCCACCGAAGTGGTAACGGGCAAAACGGAGATACCGGTATCCCCTATACAGCAGCACCTGGTGCACATCTACGGTATCAGCAGATGCCAGCATGGTGCAGCCGAATTTATCAACATAGTTCCATTCAGCCTCGTCCAACAAAAATGCAGACCGGCACATTTCCCGGGCAGGGATCAGCAAGGGCTCGACGCTGGTTCCTACGTGATGCAGCGCCACCTTGTCGCCCTCCTGCCAAGCTTCCCAGGCAGCAATGGTACTTGCGTAGTAGTCGCGGCTCCACTCATCCCGGTCCAGACAGTCGATCAGATGGCCAATCTCGTCGATCGTGCCGCAGTAAGTGCGCACAACGGGCTTGTCCTCGGGATGCAGCATCAATTCGAGCTTGATAATGTAGTATTGATCAATCATCAATTTGGTTGCGTCTTCAAATGCAAATTCGAAGACCTTGTGGTTTTTCTGTTCGGTCATTTTTTGTTCCTCCATGTAATAAATGTTTTGATTTTGGGTGTGGGGATTGCGGTATTTGCTCCTTTCCTAGTATCAAAACAAAACACTGCGCAGGTGTTATGCCTACACAGTGTACATGGATATTATGTACAACCGCCGGAAACATCCCCTTGAAAACCAATCGCAAAAAGGGTATAATATCCCCGACGGCGCGGCTATACCGCTATGTAGGTGCTCACTCACCTTCGTAGGTGTACAGAGGTTGCCCCCTCTGTACACTGCCGTTGTTTTGTTTTCTGTGGCTATTATAGCATATGTGCGGACACATATCAACCTGGCTTTTTCACTAAATTATCGTAGTTGTTTTTGCGCAATATGTGGGGACACATATTGTTGATTTACTATTTGAGGTAATGTATACTAATATCATTAAAGGAGTGGATTACCTATGGCGCAAACAGAAGCACAATTGCGGGCATCAAAAAAATATCATCAAAAATTTGATGATCTTCGGATCCGTGTCCCGGCAGGCGAAAAAGCTGATATTGATTCGCATGCGCAAGCAATGGGTGAGTCAACCAATGCTTTTGTTTGTCGAGCCATTAGGGAAACCATTGCGAGAGATGATGCTACAAGGGAAACAAAACCTGAACGCAAAACAAAATGATTTGGAAGCTATCAGGCGCAATATTATATGCCGCCCAAAGTTTGCGATAATTGACAAAAATTGTTTGTAGTGCTATGATTATCCCATCATTTTTTAGAGAGGAGTGAACTTCATGCAGAATCAGATCGTGACCTGCTATTGTGTATATAGTGGAAGTTTCGCTCCTTGTATCCTTGCTCGTTGATATTCGGGATAGGTGCTTTAAGTTGGCGCAAGCTTCACGCTTGCGCCATTTTTGCATTCATTACGGTGGCTACCTGTGGAAAATACGATCATGCTTGTTGTGGACAAGCTCCGGAGGATATTGTTATGAAGATTCAGTGCGTATGGGAACATAACGGTAATGACACATTGCTGTATGCCGTGAACTTACCTGGTGCCTATGCACGTGGTGAAAGTAAAGAAATCGCCATGGAGAAGATGGTGGCGGAGGCATGCAGCTACTTACAGTGGAAGGGCGAATGGGTCCCCGAAGACATTGCCGTGGAAATCGTCCAGGATGCATCATGCGACTTGCAGATCTGCGATGCGGATTCGGATGTGCTGTTTGCTGCTGAACAAGAGCCGCTTACAATGGCAGAGTATCTGGAGCTTAAAGCACTGGCACTAAAGTCGGCGGAAGATTTTTGGAAGTTGTACGAATCAATACCGGATAAGGATAAAAGCGATGCACCGATCCGAAGAACTTTCTATGGGCAGGTGCCCAGAACGGCGACGGAAATGTATACCCACACCAAGAACGTCAACGAATACTATTTTGCTGAAATTGATGTGGACGCCGACAACGAAGGGACAATCCTGGATTGCCGCCGCAGGGGTTTTGAAGCACTGGAGGTAAAACCGGACTTCCTTGAAAATCCAGTGATTGAGGGTAGTTATGGCGAAAGCTGGACACTACGGAAGGTATTGCGCCGTTTTATTTGGCATGATCGGATCCATGCAAAGGCAATGTACCGAATGGCAGTTCGCCAGTTTGGCGAAAACGCGGTGAAGAATTTGTTCAGATTTTGAGGTAAGATTATGCACATCTATCAGAATATCATCAGCAAAACTCCGATTGACAAAGGCTGGTCGGGAGATCAGAAATATTGTGCAGTGACGGCAGATGGGCAGAAGTATCTGCTTCGCATTTCTTCTGTTGACCGATTGGAACGCAAATGCCGAGAATACGAGAAGATGTGCGAGGTTGTACAACTTGGTATCCCCATGTGTTTGCCAGTAGAATTTGGCACCTGCGACGAGGGTGCGTATTCCATACAGAGCTGGATCGATGGTGAGGATGCGGAAGAAGCCATCATGGCAA
>JAZNGJ010000097.1:0-17625 GCA_045576415.1 Faecousia sp.
ATTGCGAATGAAATTAAAACTGTTGCGTTAATGTTCATTTGAAACATTCCCTTCTTTTTTTATCTTAAATAATCCGAAACTATTTTTCTCTCATCAAAAGGAAGTGTTTCTTTCCCTGCTTGCTGAGAGCATCCATTTTCAGCTTGTATGCAAATGCCTTTTCACTGGGCAGGATGCGTTCTCTGTGGAGGTTGCTATCTACCAATGCGATAGCTGCCGCATCCCGGTCAATGGAATAGACCAAGGCAGGAACCGTTTGGATTCCTGCCTTCTTACATGCGTGTAAGCGCCGGTGTCCGGAGATCACCTCATATTCGCCGTTATCCAGTGGGCGGACTACCAGCGGGGTCAGCAAGCCTTGGGTAAGGATGCTCCAAACAAGCTGGTCCATTTCCTCATTATCCACCACCTTAAAGGGGTGCCCCTCGAAGGGTCGCAACTTATCAACGGGTATATGTTCTGCTCTTGTTTCTTTCATTGTTCTTGTCTCCTTTCACAAATTCAGTCTCCTGCTGTCGCTCCATGGCAAGCAGGGTTTCTATTTGGGGTGTTCTCTCTGCAATGCGTTTCGCAATCCTTTGCCGCTTCCGCAGCGGTTCCATCTTTTGTGTGATGGCCTTAGCTGCCAGCTTCAGTTCTGACTTTTCTTCTTCTGGCGCACGGCGGATCTTATTGCGGATGTGCTCCCGTTCTGCTTTTAGCTGATCGATCTGGGCATCAATATCTTCCCGGAACGCAGAAAGCTCCTCTGTGGTGTCGATGTGACAGTCACAGAGGAGCTTGTAGTCCTCAATATATTGATCCAGCTTTCGTACTTCCTCCCGAAGCAACGGGGACAGCGGACGGTTTTGTTTTTCTTCCATGCTGCTGCCTGTGCAGAGCTTCAGCAACTCGATAAAGACGGCAAACATCAGCTGCAATCCATCCATCCGCTGTGCTTCCCGGTACGCGTACTCTATTGCCAGCAGCGGTGTGCGCTTCCTCTGGGGATACACGATCACATACAGCTCCGGCTTGCTGTGATTGGCAAGCAGTCGGTCACGGATCGCATCCATGGTGTACCGTGGTCCAAGGCTTTTCAACCGCACAGGCCGATTCCAACCTTTTGCAATCAGGGAGGGATTGTTACCGTTGGCATCTCTGCGGAACTCATATCCTAAGTTTCGCAGATACTGGGAAAAGGAATTGTAGGTCGTGGTTTTGGAGATCGCTTCATCTACATCCCGGCGCAGGATATCCCGGTGGGTCAACTTGCCTTCCCTGTGCGCCCAGTATGCGCCCTTTTCGCCTCCATAGAAGCTGGCATTTTCCAACACGGATTTATTGTGTTCCCGGCAGATGGCATCGGATATTTCCCGCAGCTTATAATGGTCAGACACATGGTTTTCAAACTTCCTGCCGGTTTTGAAGGATACGGAGTTGATCACAAAATGGTTGTGCAGAGAATCGGTGTTCAAGTGGGTGGTAACTACGATTTGATATTCCTCGCCCCACATCTTCCTTGCGGTCTCCATGCCGATGGCATGGGCCTCCTCCGGTGTGACCTCGCCGGGCTTGAAGCTCTGAAATCCATGGAAAGCCACATTCCCACCCAGCTTCCCAAATTGCCGCTTGGATGCCATCATTGCTCCATAGGGGTCATACTTGGGACAGTTGACGGTGCTGACATACATTTTTCGGTCTGTCTTGGCATCGTTGCTCACATAAGCCAGCGCCCGGTGAAGATCATCGTCCAGGTATTTGGCTTCCGTGGTCTTGTCCGGGTTTTCTGCATAGTCGATGACATCCTTCAGATTGCCCTTTACAGGCCAGAATCCTGTTGTTGCCACAGTGCCACCTCCTCCGTTATTTCCCGCTGCGTTTGCTTCCGGGGTAAGAAAAGGTTCTGCCGCAGATCATTGAAGATGGCTGTTAGCGCTGCCTCTGCTTCTGGGTTCAATGTCAAATTACTGATCTCACACAACCTGATGTACACAGCATAGAACCGATCATCCAAATAAGGTCCGGGTTCGTAACCCAGACCTCTCTTACGCAGATATTCCGACAGGGACAGGCCGCACTTCTGCGCCAGCCGGTCTAACTGCGCTTTTTCTTTCTCCGTCACACGGATGTTGATTAGCTTTCTGTTATCGTTCATATTGACTCCTTTCTTGATTGGGGGATTGGGGTGCGCCCCAAAGAAAAGCAGAGGGCACGGGACCCTCTGCTGAATTGGAACTTGCTTTACAAGTTCCCTGCTCGTTACAGTATCGGACAGAATTCGTCGTCCTCCAATTGGACTACTTCCTGGAGATAGACCTGGCCGCTTTTCTTTGCCTGTTGGAAGATCAGCAGAAATACACTTCCAATAGGTGTATCTGCCAGTCCCAAGTAATTCTCCCGGGGAAAGGTGCAGGCAATGATCTTACGGCCATCTTCCAGGGTGAAGAAGCTGCGTAGGTTCCGATTTCCCCAAACCTTTAGGTCCAGGATGGCAACAAAATCACCTTCGGTTTCAATAAAACGGTAGTCGCTGGTGTCAATGCCGGATTCGGCAAATTGGTTCTTGGATAATGCTCTTTTTTCGTACATAGTAGTTCCTCCTTTGATGTGATGACGGCGGTTGCAAAGAAAACCGCCGTCACTTTTTATTCCTTTACCTGTAAAAAGGCGCAAAAAAGCAGGCATCAAAAATCCCTTTGCGGATATGCCTGCGATTAAACGCTTATTTGACTGCGCCATATCGTTCTGCGCCGTTAAAACTGCTCCAAAAATGACAGCGCATTGTCATTGGCTTCTTGCCGGTATTCCTCTGTCGGTGGCTGAACGGGTACAAAAGGTGGCTGTAATACCTGCATCAGCTGAAGCAGCGGAGAGGTGGTGCGAAGCTCAGACCGGATGGCGTCGATCACTGCCTGAAGAAAAGAATCCTCTCTGTGTTGCCGGGTTTGGGCGTCCAGATAGCCGCAGACAGCGGTGACAGTTGCTTTGCTGTAAGACTTGGGATCCTCCTTCAGATAGTCATATACCCGCCGATCCGGTTCTTTGTCCATGTTCAGCCGCAAGGTAATATTCTTGATGCTCATTTCCGTTCACCCTTTCCCATGGTCAGCGCTGCCAAATGCTCATAGCCTTTGGCAGCAGCGCAGATGTCCGGTTGGATTGTCACCCGGCTGCGGTCAAACTGACCGAAGTGACGGACAAGGCAACCTCCACCGCCAACCACCGTCAGCCGCATGAGCCGGGGATCGTAGCCCCGCTCCCGCAGCTTGCGGAAGATCTCTGCGGCGTAGCTTCTTGCGGTAGTCACCATAGTCTTTTCGATAGCCGGGTCAATGTCCAGACTTCCGCAACGCAGAAAACGGTGGATGACAGGTTCATCCAGCTGGGCATTATGTTCTCTCAGCAGGTTCTCCCGCAGGGCCAGTACGCACTGGTTTACACCGAACTTCTCTGTGTACATATTCCGGGGGTCCGGTCTTGTGTCCGTGATCCGCAGGATGTTCATCGTGCCGTTGCCTATGTCGCAGAGCATATGACTTCCCTTAAAATCGTGAAGTCTGTCCGCAATGGCGGCAAACCCCTGTGGAAACACATCCGCCCCAACGATGTGGATATGATAATCCACGCCTTTGAAACGGAAACTAACGGTCTCCTTTTGCAGCAGATATGCCTTAAAGCTTTCCTTCTGCTGGCCCACCCAAGTCAAAGGCAGACCAGCAGCAATGTGGACATTGGCGCAGGTGATCCGTTCCCGGTGCAGTTCTCTGGCGATTGCCGCCAGGGTCAGCACATAGTAGTCTTCGTCACCGATCTTTTCAGCGGCATACTCCTTATGCCCGACACCAATTTGATAGTACCGACCTTCGTAGATCAGCAGGTCCTGCTTGAAGGTAGGTTCTGTATCACTGACCATCACGCCGGTAGGGAAACAGCAGTTGGCGGTCTTGATGTTTCCAAATCCATGGTCGATGCCAATGATATACGTGCTTGCAAATTTTCTCATGTTTTTCCTCCTGTTCTTTTTGCTGTCCTCTAAAATGTGGGGGCAGCATTCAAAATTGCGACTTCTGCACAACGAAAAACAGCACCCACGAAAGTGAGTGCTGTTGATTATGGTATGTTGATTTAGAAGCCGATGTCTGTGCCGGCAAATTCCTGATATTTCTCGCCAAGTTTTTGAATTCGCTTTAACACAGCGCTGTGGGTCTTGTAGCCAAGCATCTGCGCGATCTCCTCCAGTGAATGTCCCTTATTGCGCAGCTGCAGGATCTCCAGATCCTTCGGGTCCAAAGCCTGGATAAACAGATCTGCGTCTGCGCAATCCACCACCGTTTGCTCCATGTCCTGCTGTGTATCTGGCACATCCCACCAAGTATCATTGTGCTCCTCAGCATACGCCTGTTGAAACTCCTCCAGCGAAACTTGCGGGTGTTTTGTTCGGGTGTGATACCACTTGCGGATGAAGTCGATTTTTTGTGTGCTGTACCGATCATCAAAATCTTCCGCGCATCGGTTCTGCTTGACCGTATCCAGTAGCGCCTGCAAATTGTATCTGTGCATAGCTGCACGGACTACCCGCCGCATGGTCCACTGTGTTTCTGCCACCGGAACATAGCCCCATTGCTCCCATGGCGTTGCCTTTTTGAGCAGTTCGTTGGTCGTTGGTATGATGCCCAGATTGGTCATCGTCTCCACCCAGATCCCACAGCTATGGGCAATGGCATAGGCAGGATCATAGCCGGAATAGGCTTCCATATCCCCGGCAACTCCCAAATAGGGCCAGGTCAGGCAGGCATATCCGTCCATCATCAGCTCCAGAAACAAATCGCTTTCTACGATCTTGATGGCATCCCAATCCCGGAAGATAAACCACGGATTACGGGGAAGCTCCCGCAACTCCTTTGGCAGTTTTGTCATTGCTTCCTTTGGGATGAAATAAAAGGCGGGGATATACTCTGAATTCTTGTATGGGGTAACTTCCCCATTCTTTCGCTTCAGATGCACTGGCATTTTCTTTTTCACTCCTTTCCAGAGGTAGGTTCCCTCTACTCCTTAACGACAGAAGAAGGGGTAAATTGTTCCTGCAATTTTCACTTTTTTGCAGATAATTTTTACTTGTTTTGCATTCGCCCGATGGCAATATTCTGCGAGTTCGCATCCCATTATCAGATACAAACAAATGTACGATTATAATATCATGTTACAAACAACAAGTCAATATCTATCCTTGTTAGATTCACTGTATGATATTGGTCGAAGAATGTCAGAAAAAACCTCTTGCAATTATCCTAATTATGATTATAATAATGATTAGGATAATAATTAGGATGATTAGCAACGGAGGTATCTCTATGCGTTTGGAAAACAAAACAACTGAATTTAAGAGAGAGTACACGGACGAGTTAAAGTACGCCGTGGTTGCTTTTGCCAATACGGACGGCGGCAAGATTTATGTTGGAATCAATGACGATGGTAGTGTTCATGGCGTTCAGGATACAGACGGCACCATGCTGCGGATCACCAATATGATCCGGGATGTAGTGCGCCCGGATGTCACCATGTTTACCGAGTGCGCCGTGGAAGAAATAGAAGGTAAGCCAGTGGTAGTGGTAACCATCCAGCGGGGTACTGCAAGACCCTACTATCTGTCCGGCAAGGGAGTCCGCCCGGAAGGTGTGTACATTCGCCAGGGCGCTTCCTCTGTGCCTGCTTCGGAAACTGCGATCCTGAACATGATCAAAGAAACCAGCGGCGATTGCTATGAAGATGCCCGTTCTATCAATCAGCAGTTGACCTTTGAGAAAGCGGAGAATTACTTTGCCAAGCGAAAGCTGCCCTTTGGCGAGCAGCAGAAGCGCACACTGAATATCATCGGCGCAGACGGCACCTATACCAACCTGGGTATGCTGCTGTCCGATCAGTGCGTCCACACCATTAAGCTGGCCGTATTCGATGGTAGTAAAAAGAGTGTGTTCCGGGATCGCAAGGAACTGACCGGTTCTCTGTTGACTCAGCTTGAGGATGCCTACGCCTACATCGATCAGTTCAACCGTACCCGTGCAGAATTTGCAGGACTGGACCGTATTGACAAGCGGGACTACCCCGCAGAGGCTTTGCGTGAAGCATTGCTCAACGCCATCACCCACCGGGATTACAGCTTCAGCGGTTCTACCCTGATCAGCATCTTTGATGACCGCATCGAGTTTGTGACCATAGGCGGCTTGGTGCGTGGACTGACCTTCAACGACATTATGTTGGGCGTGTCCGCTTTGCGTAATCAGAATCTTGCAAATGTATTTTACCGGCTGAAGCTGATTGAAGCATACGGCACCGGTATTCTGAAGATCAACGAAAGCTATGCCGATTGTACTGTAAAACCCCAGTTCGAGGTCACGGACAACGCATTTAAGATCACTTTGCCCAACAGTAATTATGCCGGTGAGCGTAAGGATCTGCCCACCGCACCGGTAAAGGTCACCAACAAAGCTGACCGCAAGGAAATCGTTCTGCAGTTGGCAAAAAAGCAGGGTTACATTGTACGTAAGGATGTGGAAGCAGAGCTGAATGTATCCCAGGCTACGGCAATTCTGCTCCTGCGGGATATGGTAGAGTCCGGCCTGCTGGTCAAAGTAAAAGACGGCAAGCAGATGAAGTACCGAATTGCGGAATAAGGCAAGTTTTGGAGGATTTACAATGATTACCGGAACGATCAAAAATAAAGTAGATAAGATCTGGACTGACATTTGGGCAGGTGGTATTACCAACCCTCTGACCGTTATTGAGCAGCTCACATACCTTATGTTCATCCGCTCTTTGGATGAGAAGGAACTGGAAACCGAAGGCTTTGAGAATATGACCGGAGAGAGCATGCCCAAGATCTTCCCCCAGAGTGAAGCGGGCCAGTCTATGCGCTGGAGCAAGTTCAAAAACAGCGATCCCCGGCACATTTATGATGTGATCTCCCAGCGGGTATTCCCTGCCATCAAGAATCTGAAAAACGGCTGTCTGCCAGATTTTGACGCACAGGGCAATATGATCGAAATATGCGACGATGCCGCAGAAAGCACAGAAAACGATACCGCCTTTGCCCGGTACATGGGCGATGCAATGTTCCTGATCCCCACGCCCCAGGTGCTGCAGAAGATCATTACCGGGTTGGAGGATCTTTACGAGCACGACATTTCCGACCGGGATATGCAGGGCGACCTGTATGAGTATATGCTGGGCAAGCTGGCAACCGCCGGGCAGAACGGCCAGTTCCGCACTCCCAAGCATATTCGGGAAATGATGGTGCAGCTTCTGAATCCTACTCCCGGCGATACCATCTGTGACCCTGCCTGCGGTACGGCTGGCTTCCTGGTGTCCGCTGCTGAGTACATTCGGAAAGAATATGAGGACACCATGACTTCCGAGCAGTGGGAGCATTACGCAGGCCCAATGTTCACCGGATTTGATACCGACCGGACCATGCTCCGCATCTCCGCCATGAACCTGATGCTCCATTCCATCGGCAATCCCAATATCGACTATAAGGACAGCGTGTCCAAACAGAACGAGCTATCCGAAAAGTTCACCATGATCTTGGCAAACCCGCCCTTTAAGGGGACGGTGGACGCGGAGAGTATCCACGACAATTTGAAATCCGTCACCAATACCAAAAAGACGGAGCTGCTGTTCCTTGCCTTGTTCCTGCGGATGCTGAAAAAGGGCGGTCAGTGCGCCTGTATCGTCCCGGACGGTGTGCTGTTCGGTTCCAGCAAGGCCCATCAGTCTATCCGCAAGGAGATCGTAGAGAATCACCAGCTCCGGGCAGTGATTTCCATGCCCAGCGGCGTATTCAAGCCCTACGCAGGCGTGTCCACCGCTGTTCTGGTGTTCACCAAGACCGGCGCAGGCGGCACGGACAAGGTATGGTTCTATGATATGCAGGCCGACGGCTTCTCTTTGGACGATAAGCGCACGGAAATCAAGGATAACGACATCCCCGATATCATCGCCCGGTTTAGAAATCTGGATGCCGAAACTGACCGTCAGAGGACGGAAAAATCCTTCTTCATTCCCAAGGCAGCGATTGTAGAAAATGGCTATGACCTGTCCATCAACAAGTATAAAAAGACGGAGTACAAAGCCGTAGAATACCCCTCCACCACAGAAATTCTTGCCGATTTGCACGAACTGGAAATGCAGATCAGTGCAGGACTGGCAGAACTGGAGGAGATGCTGTGATGGGAAAGAAAGGTCAAATCATTAATCACTACCACATTGAAGAGTTAGAGGTAGAAACCAAAATCGACTACAAAAAACTCGCAAAAGAAATCGTGGCGGCCCTGGAGGAAGCTAAGAAGCTCAAAGAGCGGCCTAATCGCATTCGTGCGGCTGCAATGGCTGCTGCTAATACGATGATTCCTGTTTTGCTTGCGCTTTTTGCGATATTGGCTTGTGTGGGCATGTGGATAGAATTTGCAAACGAACCCGCGCATGAGCTTAGCACATACATTGGAAACACAGCACTGTTTGTCGCAATAGCTGTTGTGTCTATTTGCTGCGGAATTGAAGCGTGGAAAGATGACGATGAAAATGCGATTATGCATTTCAACACAAATGTGGCATTGGTTGCCTTGATTGTAGCACTTGTTGCATTAGTAAAGGGGTGAGAAGGTGTCTAAAATAGTAAATATCTGTGATGTATGTACAGAGATTTTCGCAGGTGGCGATGCTCCTAAGGGGCGCATTTCCTCTATTCAGACAGAAGAGTATCCTGTACCAATTTATTCAAATGGTGAAGACAAGGCTGGACTTTACGGTTATACAGACATTGCGAGAGTTCATACGCCAAGCATAACCGTGTCTGCTCGTGGAACTATTGGCTATACTGCCATTCGTACAGAACCCTTTGTTCCAATTGTTAGATTAATAACCTTAGTTCCAGATCAGAGCAAAATAGATATTAAGTATCTGTGCTATGCTATTCAGAATTATAAATTTGAGGGAAGCGGCACATCAATTCCGCAGTTAACAGTTCCTATGCTAAAAAAATACGACTTTCCTCTTCCATCAACAGAGGTGCAGAAGGATGTTGTATCAGTATTAGATAAGGTAAATAAACTTATTTCCCTACGGAAAGAGCAGCTTGCAAAGCTGGATCAGCTAGTCAAATCCCGATTTGTCGAACTGTTTGGAGACCCAAACACCAATCCAAAGGGATGGAAGAAAGAGCAACTGCAAGTCAATGCAACGCTCCTAAATGGTCGTGCTTACAAGCAAGACGAGCTGTTAGATAATGGTAAGTATCCTGTTCTGAGAGTAGGCAATTTCTTCTCCAATCGCGGGTGGTATTACTCCGATTTTGAGCTCGAAGAAGACAAATACTGCAATGATGGTGATTTGTTATATGCTTGGTCTGCATCTTTTGGCCCAAGAATATGGACTGGCGGCAAGGTAATATATCACTATCATATTTGGAAAGTTTTGGTTGGAGAAAAGTATAACAAACAGTTTTTATGCAATTTGCTTGATTATGCAACTGCATCTTTTATGGGAGATACACATGGCATTGGAATGATGCATTTGACCAAAAGTGGTATGGAGCAAACAGAATTCATTGTACCACCTATTGAACTGCAGGAACAGTTTGCAACCTTCGTCGAACAGACCGACAAATCAAAAAAGGCAATCCAGCAGAGCCTCGACAAACTGGAATTGCTGAAAGAATCTCTGATGCAAGAATATTTTGGATAAGGAGTATTATGGTAAATCTATATAAACGTACTATTATTGCAAGTGCAACTGCCGCTTTGTTATCTATAATTTGCGCTATTATATGTGAAATAATAATATTTCCGCATAATTTACTGCTCCAAAACTTCATGGTTGGAATTGCGTGTAGTTTGCTTGTTGTGATTATTACATCTATTCTTCAGTATAATCATGAGCATAAATGCGTTTTTCATGACTATTCTGCTGCACTTCGTAAGCTAATTCTTCATTTATCCTTTGTATATCCAGACCTTGAAGAGATGCAGGAAGAAAAGTATTATAACAAGTTTTATAACGAATTAGATCAGTCTTTTGAGTCCTTGGTGAAAGCAGATAAGCAGCTTTGTTGGTTTTCTCCTGACAAAGAGAAGAAACAGGGAAAAATTAGATCTATCTATGTGCAAATGTGGATTGCTTTTACAAAAGGATACTGTACCTCAAAAGAAACTGCAGTGAGATCCCTAGTTAAACATAACTGCTATTTGCCGCTTATCAATGCAGCAAAAGAACTATTGACGGAAAAAACCGACATCAAGTTACTTGATGCGTATATGGATACTGCTCTATCTGCATTACAAGAAGCCTGTAAAACAAATTCCGAAGCTGGTACTATTCCAGCAGAGCCTTGACAAGCTAGAATTACTGTAAAATCCTTGATGCAACAAATACTTCGGGTGAGAAATAGGAGGTAGTACAATGCAAGGACGAATTGTCGAAGTAAATTATCAAAGGGGTCTTGCGATCTTTGAGGACGCAATTGGCGATTATGGTTATTTTGAAATATTAGGAAGTGACAGCTTGGAAAAAGATGATACCATAGTTGGAAATCTAAATAATCTTGGTGGAGAAGTGATTGTTAAAGCCAGCACGGGGGAAGCAATAGATGTATTTATTGAAGATTGTGGAATGTCCTTGACAGTTGCTATGAGCCAAGTGTTTGGAGACAAATAAGGAGTGTACAATGGATGAGATTGAATATCTGTTTCACTACACTTCCATAGAAAGCCTTGCCTTAATTTTGAAGCATAAATCGATTCGTCTGAATCCTTTGGATAAGATGGATGATTTGCAGGAGCAGAAAACAGCAGATGTTGAAAATCTAGGCAAGTTTGTTTTTGTCAGTTCGTGGACAGAAGATGCTAAAGAAAGCATTCCAATGTGGAAGATGTACACAAATCCTACATCTGGGGTGCGAATCAAGCTCAGGAAAAATCCGTTCACTTGGCATGAAACCTGTGCGAAAGATATTGTTGCAAAGACAGGCATGATATTAACTCCAGATTCAGACCCGGAGGGAAAGCTTCCAACATTTTTAGATCTTTCTGAAATGATGGATAGAGGATATATGTCTGTACAGGCTTTCAACGGAAAGATTCTTGAAAAAATCCAGTATACAAATGATATTTCGAAACTTGAGCCAAAAGTAGCCCAAATTGACGATGGAAAAGTACAACTAAGTATTGAGAGGTTGGGACGGTATAAAAATACACACTGGGAATTTCAACAAGAATGGCGATACATAATGACATTTATGTCAATGAATTTCAAAGTTGGCGTTGAAATGATGAATTTGTTGTTTAACCTGAGTGTAACGAAAATGGCTCAAGGTAAAGAGCCTCCTCCATTTAGATATTTTGATTTAGAAATAGACTCTAAATACTTTGCAGAGATGGAGATTGTTTGTAGTCCTCAAATGACAGCAGGCAATAGAGTCCTTCTTGAAACATTAGTGGAAAAGTATAATCCATCAGCAATCATTAGAGAAAGCGAACTTCTTAATTTGATTTGAGGTGATTAAATGTCCAACTTCAAATTTCTAACCGCTCAAACTGAATATGCCCTATTCTCTTCCGCTGCAGTAGAAGCGGAGAAGGTGTATCATTCCAGTCCTGCCATGTGCGCCGTAGGCTGCCGGAAGGCGCTGGAGCTGGCGGTGAAGTGGGTCTATGCGGCAGACAACACCATGCAGATGCCCTACAAGGACAACCTTCAATCTCTGATCCATGAGCCGACCTTCCGCTTTGCGCTGGACTCCTACACATGGGGAAAGCTTCCTTATATGATCAAGCTGGGAAATCTTGCGGTACATACGGAGCGCAGCGTTTCGTCTGGGGATGCTCTGGCCTCGCTGAAGGGTCTGTTTGAATTTATCCAGTGGGTGGATTACTGCTACGGCAGTGATTACGAAGAGCGCAGCTTTGACGAAGCCCTGATTCCACAGGAAAAGGTGGTCGTGGACACCAAGAAGATCAAGGAGCAGGAGAGCCTTCTGGGTGAAAAGGATGCCCAGATTGAGCAGCTTCGCGCCCAGATTGAGAGTATGTCTGCCCGGCTGACTGCCCAAAAGCAGGAGCACATGGAAAGCCGTGTCTTCACCCCCGACGATCCTTCGGAATTTGTGACCCGGAAGCGCTACATCGATGTGGATATGAAAGCCATGGGCTGGAAGTTCGACGGTGAGGACGCGGATGTTTGGGAAGAGTACGAAGTGGACGGCATGGCGGGTGTCCTTGGACAGAAGGGCTATGTGGATTATGTGCTCTTCGGTAAGGACAAGCTGCCCCTTGCGGTGGTGGAAGCCAAGCGTGCCAGCAAGGATCCCAACATTGGTCGCAGACAGGCAAAGCTCTATGCTGACTGCTTAGAGCGCAAGTTTGGCCGCCGCCCCATGATGTTCACCACCAACGGCTTTGAGACCTATTTCTGGGACGATCTGTCCGGCCCCCAGCGGAAAGTCAGCGGCATTTTCAGCCGGGACGATCTGCAAAAACTGATGAACCGCCGCAGCGAGCAGCAGGATCTGATGGTAGTGCCCATCGACGATAAAATCACCGACCGCTACTATCAGAAAGAAGCCATCCGTGCGGTTTGTGAGCAGTTGGGTCAAGGCTTCCGCAAGCATCTGTTGGTCATGGCCACCGGCACCGGTAAGACCCGCACCGCATCCAGTATGACGGATGTGCTCAGCCGCGGTAAGGCAGTGACGAACATTCTGTTTTTGGCAGACCGAACGGCGCTGGTTAAGCAGGCGAAGGATGATTTTAAGAACTATCTTCCGGATATGTCCCTGTGCAACCTTTGTTCCAACAAGGATGACCGGAATGCCCGGATCGTATTCTCCACCTATCCGACGATGCTCAATGCTATTGACGAAGTAAAGAGCAAGGACGGCCTGCGGCTGTTCACCCCGGCGCATTTTGACCTGATCATCATTGACGAAAGCCACCGAAGCATTTTCAAGAAATACCGGGCGATCTTTGAATACTTCGACGCCATCATGGTAGGCTTGACAGCCACGCCGAAAACCGATCCCGACCGGGACGTTTACCGTTTCTTTGAGCTGGAGCCGGGTGTTCCCACCTATGCCTATGACTACGAAACGGCGGTGTACGAGGATCATGTGCTGGTGCCCTACTACAACTACGAGGTCAAGACCAAGTTCTTAGAAGAGGGTATCACCTACGACGACCTGTCGGAGGAGGACAAGCAGCGCTATGAGGATGATTTTATCGAGGACGGCATGATGCCCGACTTCATCCCCTCGGCGCAGCTGAACAAATTTGTATTCAACGAGACCACTGTGGATACGGTGCTGCAGGATCTAATGGAGCGGGGTATCAAGGTGGCAGGCGGCGACCGTTTGGGCAAGACTATCATTTTTGCCCAGAACAAACGCCATGCAGAGTTTATTCTGCAGCGGTTCAACGCACTGTACCCCAAATATAACGGCACCTTTGCCCAGCGGGTCATCTGTGACGATACCTATGCCCAGACCGTGATCGACGATTTTAAGCAGCCGGAAAAAGAGCCGCACATCGCTGTGTCTGTAGATATGATGGACACCGGCATTGATGTGCCCCAATGCGTAAATCTGGTGTTTTTCAAGAAGGTTCGCTCCAAAGCAAAATTCTGGCAGATGATCGGTCGCGGAACCCGGCTGTGCAAGGGACTGACTTGCACCGATCAGATCGACGGAGAATACACCGATAAGCGGCGGTTCTTGATCTTCGACTACTGCGGCAATTTTGAGTATTTCCGTGAGCACAAGGAAGGCTACGAAACCAGAGAGACCAAGAGCCTTTCGGAGAATATCTACGGCAAGCGGGTCAAGCTGATCTCACTGCTGCAGGAAAGTGCCTTTGCGGAAGCGAAATTCCAAGACTGGCGTTCCGAACTTGTGGCGGTCTGCCATGAGCAGGTTGCGGCACTGAATCGGGAACTGGTTGAGGTGCGCCTGCGGCTGCAGTATGTGGAGAAGTACGGCGATATCCATGCGTTCACCTGTATCGGTGAAGGTGAAAAGAGCGAACTGCTGAAGCATGTCGCCCCCATTGTCCGGATGGATGATACAGACGAATATGCAAAACGGTTTGATAACTTTATGTACGGCTTGATTCTGGCAGATCTGGAGCAGATGCCGGCTCTGCGCCATGCGCAGAAGCAGCTGAAGGATATGGCACTGCTGTTGGAACGCAGGTCCAGCATTCCGCAGGTTGCCGCCAAGCTGCCGTTGATCAAAGAAATCGGCACAGATGCATTCTGGGAAGCGCACGATATTCTCGCACTGGAGAATGTCCGCAGGGAATTGCGTGATCTGATCAAGTTTATTATCGATGAGGGTGGTAAGTCTCCAATCATTATCACAAAGCTCGTCGATCCGGTGATCGACAGCAAGGAAGGTGAAAAGCTGGATGCTGCCTACGATTTTGAGGACTACCGGGAGAAGGTCAACCGCTACATCAACGAGCATGGCAACACGCTGGCAATTTACAAGCTGACCCACAACATTCCTCTTGGAGTGGGTGACTACAGTGAGCTGGAGCGTGTGCTGACCAGCGAGCTGGGCAGCCGTGAGGACTATGTGCGGGAGTTTGGAGATACTCCGTTTGGCCTGTTGGTACGGAAGATCGCCAAGCTGGATCACGATGCCGCTATGCAGGCGTTCTCGGACTTCATCAACGATGCCTCTCTGAATCAGAAGCAGATCGCCTTTGTTCACAAGGTCATCAGCTTTGTGGAGCAGAATGGCTATATGGAAAGTGTG
Organism: Faecousia sp.; assembly: GCA_045576415.1. Taxonomy (GTDB): domain Bacteria; phylum Bacillota; class Clostridia; order Oscillospirales; family Oscillospiraceae; genus Faecousia. The sequence goes on from JAZNGJ010000097.1 coordinate 14,783, forward strand.
ACCGATCTGCGCAAGCCGCCCTTTGATAAGCCTATCAGCTTCCTGCGTTTGTTCAATGCGCAAAAGCAGGCACAGCTGATCGCGGCGATCAATGCGGTCAAGGATAATGCTATCAATGTAATTGCATAATGACGACCCGCTGTGAAGCTTGTTTTCTTCACAGCGGGTCTTATCATTCGGTGTATAATTCGCTTATAAGATGTGCGCCATACTGTAGGCCGTCGAGGAAGGCTTTGTGTTCGTAGGCGGTGCAGAGGCGGCAGCAGAGATTAAAGACGGCATTGTTATCGCTCAGCGGCAATGACTCCAGGAAACATTCCAGTTCCTTGAAACCCTCGCTGATCTCCGGTGGATCGGATTCGTGGGATTCGGCATAGGCTTGATAGATTTGGTCCAGGACGGTTTCGCACTCGCTGGTGCCTCCGTCAAATTTGCAAGATTTTATGTAAACCTCCAAGCGTTTAGAAATACTATCCATGTCGGCACCTCCTTGCCTTCTGCAGTTTCATCACAAGCTCGTTCACCGGATCGGCATATCTGCCCTGTTGGAGCAGCTTGTTGCGAAAATGTAGCAATCCAAGGAGCGCCAGACGGTATTCTGCGATACTGAGGGCAAGTATTCTTTTCGGTTGTTTCATACATAGATCAGCTCCTTTGTAACGATCTCGGATACTTCCTGCCGGATCACATTCATGCGCTGCACCCACTCCAAATGGTTAGATGCCTTCATGTCCTCCGTGATGCCTTCCCGGCGCTTCAGCTGTTCTATCAGCCGGTCAAACATTTCTGTTGCGGATCTGTCTACTTCCTCAAGATGGACATTCAGTGTGTCTCCGAGCAGCATAGCGGTGTACAGCGGTTTTTGACATTCCTGCAGATACTTGCGCCGCCGCTGACCCCAAATGCTGATCTTCGGTGCCTCCGGGGTCTCCAAATTGGGAAGCAGGTAGTCTCCGGCCTGGTGGTAAGTACCACCCATTTTTTCGTATGTAGATTTCATAAGCAATTCCTCCTTTGCTGGCTTCATCATAGCAAAACAGGTGCTGTTCGTCGAATGTACAAAAAATTTCCTCCTAAACGCAAAAAATCCCCGGTTCCGAAGAACCGAGGATTCTGGTGGATGCCTGAGGATTCGAACCTCACGCCTATGCCCCTCTATGTTAACGCACTTTGCCCTTCACAACAGCCTTCAGCTACCTCAACAGCACCCACATAAGACGGCGGATAAATCCCCAGGAACACCTATCAAAACCATACAAATCATCAATACATACAATCCTTTCATTTCACATTTAAGTTCAAATCCATTTTTGAATTTCTTAATAATCGACAGAGTTGAGTTGGCTATCACTACGAGCAAAGCACAAATAAAGGACTATATTTATTTTATCACAAATTGCGACATATTGCAAGAAATCCCCGGCTCGGATGAGCCGGGGATCATTGTCAGATATACAGATTCACTACAAAGTCGGTAAACTTGTGGACGCGGCGCTTTTTATCCTTGGAATAGGCGTATTCCTTAGCATCCAAGGCCGTGACCGTGAAGCTTGCAAACCTTTGGTAGCTTAGTTCCTGCCATCCTTGATGGCAGCCTGTGCGGCGGCCAGGCGTGCGATGGGCACGCGGAAGGGGCTGCAGGAAACATAGTCCAGACCGATCTTGTGGCAGAACTCGACGGACATGGGGTCGCCGCCGTGCTCGCCGCAGATGCCGTAGTGCAGCTGCTTTCCGGAAGCCTTGCCCTTGGCAACGGCCATCTCCATCAGCATGCCCACGCCGGTCTGATCCAGCTTGGCAAAGGGATCGTTCTCATAGATCTTGGAATCGTAGTAGGCGTTCAGGAACTTGCCTGCATCGTCACGGGAGAAGCCGAAGGTCATCTGGGTCAGGTCGTTGGTGCCGAAGCAGAAGAACTCAGCTTCCTTGGCGATCTCATCAGCAGTCAGACAGGCTCTGGGGATCTCGATCATGGTGCCGACCTCGTACTTAAGGCTGATACCGGCGGCGGCGATCTCAGCGTCAGCAGTCTTGACGACCACATCCTTGACGTACTTCAGTTCCTTCATATCGCCAACCAGAGGAATCATGATCTCGGGGACCATGGTCCAGTCGGGATGGTTCTTCTTGGTGGTAATGGCGGCGCGGATGACAGCCTTGGTCTGCATGGCCGCGATCTCGGGGTAAGTGACAGACAGACGGCAGCCGCGGTGACCCATCATGGGGTTGAACTCATGCAGGGAAGCGATGATGTCCTTAATCTGCTGAACGGTCTTGCCCTGAGTGGCAGCCAGAGCGGCGATGTCTTCCTCAGCGGTGGGAACGAACTCATGCAGCGGGGGATCCAGGAAGCGGATGCAAACGGGCATGCCTTCCATAGCCTCGTACAGGCCCTCGAAGTCAGCCTGCTGCATGGGCAGGATCTTCTCCAGAGCGGCTTCGCGCTCTTCCACAGTATCAGCGCAAATCATCTCGCGGAAGGAGCCGATACGGCCTTCCTCGAAGAACATATGCTCAGTACGGCACAAACCGATACCCTCAGCGCCCAGAGATCTCGCCTTGATGGCATCACGGGGGGAGTCGGCATTGGTGCGGACCTTCAGACGGCGGTACTGGTCAGCCCAGGCCATGATGCGGCCGAACTCGCCGGCGATCTCCGCTTCCTTAGTGGGGATCAGGCCGTCGTAAATGCAGCCGGTGGAGCCATCCAGAGACAGGAAGTCGCCCTCGTGGTAGGTCTTGCCTGCCAGAGTGAACTGCTTGTTCTCTTCGTCCATGTTGATCTCGGTGCAGCCGGAAACACAGCAGGTACCCATACCACGGGCAACAACGGCTGCGTGAGA
>JAZNGJ010000098.1:0-2113 GCA_045576415.1 Faecousia sp.
TGCAGTGTTGATGCAGGGGGTGCAGGCAGATTGACAAGAGAATTGACAATCCGTATAATAAATAAAAAGGAAATATTTTACTTTGGGAGATGATAGGCACCATGAAGGACCTTCGCAGAAAAATTGCCTCCTTCGGAGCGATCATATTGGTGATGGTACCGCTGCTCATCACGGTTTATTTGCTCTACTGGAGTCCCAATGACTCATCGGCAAGACAAACCGGAAAACAGCGGGTATTCGGCGCAACCTATATGACTATGAACAATCCATACTTCCAGATGCTGGATGCCCAGATTCAGGGCCTTCTGGAGTTGAATGGAGATGTGCTGCTTACCCGGGATGCTGCCATGGATCAAAACCGGCAGAATCAGGAAATTCAGGAATTGGTAGACGCAGGGGTCTGTGCAATCTTCATGACACCGGTGGAGTGGGACACGTCCAAAGAAGGACTTCAGATTGCTGCGGACGCAGGGGTGCCGGTCATTGTGGTAGATGCTCCGGTACAGGATACTGATCTTACGGCCTGTGCGGTTCTGACTGACAACTATCAGGCGGGTGCCCTGTGTGCCCAACATCTGCTTTCTGTTAGGGATAGCGCAAATATTCTCTTGTTGGAGCATATTACAGCCCGTTCCGGCGCAGACCGTATTCAGGGATTTAAGGATACCATTGCTGGCCATGCGGGTTTTGTTATTCTGGGTTCCGGTGAATCCGACGGACAGATTGAAAATGCCATGCCGGTTATGGAACAGCTTCTGCAGCAATACCCCGATGCCGATGTACTGATGGCCCTGAATGACCCCAGTGCCTTCGGCGGACTTGCAGCGATCCAGGGTGCAGACCAGGCGGAGCGTTTCCTGGTGTACAGCGTGGACGGTTCGCCGGAAGGCAAAGCCATGGTCAGCAGCGGTTTCCTCACAGCCACCTGCGCCCAGTTCCCTTCCAGAGTTGCGGAAGAAGCGGTGAAGCAGGCCTACGCAGCCTTAAACGGCGGCTGTGAACACAAGGAAGTCATTGTTCCCGTGGAATTACTGACAAAAGAAAATGTGGAACAATACGGAATAGATGGGTGGCAGTGATGAAAACAGAAAAAAATCTGATACGTATCGGTTCTGTGATGTTTGCACTGAACCTTTCCATCCTTATTTTTTATTCCCTGATCTGCATGACCACCACCTTTCGGATCTGTGATACCCTGGGTGCCCATAATTTTCTGAATACGGTACGGCAGATCCCCCGGCATCCCTGGCAGATGCCGGTCCATTCCCTGAGCCTGTACGCATTGCTGTGCGCCATCAGTTTTTATAAGTATTATCGGCCAACAGATCATTTTTCCCTGCGGGTCGGTATTTGCATCGTAGAAATCGCCTTGTGTGCAGGCATCATGGCATCGGTAAATTTCTATTATAACGGTGTTGCGCTGCTGGTCCTTGCAGACCTTGTGCATTATGTGCGCAACAATAAGATGCGGCTTATCTTCATTGTGGTCCTAAGCTTGATGTTCGCCTTCGGACGGTATGATATTGTCGAACAATTCACCGGCGGCATTGCATTCGGTGCCTATCTGGATTTTTACAACCCGATAATCCGGAGTAGTTTGGTCAGTCTGGAAAGTCTGATGGTCTGCCTGAATGTTTTGCTCTTTGTTCTGTACATGATTCTGCTGTTTACCAGCCAGAAAGACGAAAACGCCCGGATCCGCAAGCTGAACGAACAGCTCAACCAGGCCAACGACCAGCTTCGGGACTATGCAGAAAACATGGAACGCATGACTGAGATGCGGGAGCGGAACCGATTGGCCCGGGAGATTCATGATACGCTGGGACATACCCTTACCGGTATCATCATGGGTACAGATGCAGGACTCGCCCTGTTTGATGTGGCGCCGAAAGAAGACAAGAAAAGAATGGAAGTGGTTGCCCAATCTGCCCGTGACGGATTGACGGACGTACGCCGGTCCATCAAAGCCCTGCGCCCCGACACGCTGGAACGGTTCACCCTGGAGGAAGCACTGAAGGGATTGGTGGAGAATTTCCGTCTCACCACATCCGCACAAATATCCTACTCCCAGGAAGCCAGCGATTTGAAACTGGATACGGATGAAGAGGATGCC
>JAZNGJ010000099.1:0-15699 GCA_045576415.1 Faecousia sp.
AGAAGATCGGCCATCGTCAGCCCTACACCAAGGTGGAGATCACCAAGATCGCTCTGTAATTAAAATTATGACAAGATGCGAATTTTTCACGGAAGATGACAGAATCACCGGATTCTCCGTCTCCGGTCACAGCGGCTATGCTGAGGCTGGCTCCGACATTGTCTGTGCCGCCATCTCCGCTGTTGTTACCATGGCCGAAGCCACCATCAATGAGGTGTGCGGCGCAAAGGCCAAGGTTCGGGTCAAGGAAGAGGATGCCCGCATCACTCTGACCCTCCCCGTCTCCTGCGATGAGGAAGACACCGTTCAGGCAGTCCTTGCCGGAATGATGCTGACGCTTTGCAGTATGCGGGACGATTATCCTGATTATATCGAAGTTTTGGAGGTGTAACACCATGCTGAAAATTGGTATTCAGTTCTTCGCTCACCACAAGGGCGGCGGTTCCACCAAGAACGGCCGTGACTCCGAGGCCAAGCGCCTGGGCGTCAAGCGTGCGGACGGTCAGTTTGTTCTGGCCGGCAACATTCTGGTTCGCCAGAGAGGCACTCACATCCATCCCGGTGTCAACGTTGGTATCGGCAAGGATGACACCCTGTTTGCTCTGGTTGACGGTACCGTCAAGTTCGAGCGCAAGGGCAAGGATCGCCGTCAGTGCTCCGTTTACGCTGAGCAGTAATTGTGCATTAAGAACGAAGGGCTGTTGCAAACTAAGGCTTGCGACAGCCCTTTTTCTCACAAGTCGCAAATTGGATTGCAGAGTGAAGATTGGAGGGTGGAGATGATCTCAACTCTCAACTCTCCAATCTCCACTCTCACAAGGAGGATTTCCTATGTTTGTAGATAAAGTACGCATCACGGTAGTCGGTGGCCGGGGCGGTGACGGCGCGGTGGCATTCCACCGGGAAAAGTATGTAGCCTCCGGCGGTCCCGACGGCGGCGACGGCGGTCACGGCGGCAGTGGGATCCTGCGGGGCACTGACAATAAGCCCACCCTGCTGGACTTCCGCTATAAGCGCAAGTATTCGGCGCAGGCCGGTGTCAACGGCATGGGCCGGAAAATGGCCGGCAAGCGGGGCGAGCCGCTGATCATTCAGGTGCCCCGGGGTACTGTTGTCCGGGACGCAGCTACCAATCAGATCATCGTGGATATGTCCACCGGCGAGGATTTCATCATTGCCAAGGGCGGCCGCGGCGGCTGGGGCAATGCCCACTACGCCACTCCCACCCGCCAGGTTCCCCGTTTCGCAAAGGCAGGCCTCAAGGGTGAGGAGCGGGACATCATTCTGGAGCTGAAGCTGCTGGCGGATGTAGGTCTTGTGGGTTTCCCCAATGTGGGTAAGTCCACCCTTCTCTCCGTCACCTCCAACGCCCGTCCCAAGATCGCCAACTATCACTTCACCACCCTGTTTCCCAATCTGGGCGTTATCTATGTGGACGAGGGTGTGTCCTTCGTCATGGCAGATATCCCCGGCATCATCGAGGGCGCAGCCGAAGGAGCAGGCTTGGGCCACGACTTCCTGCGGCATATCGACCGCTGCCGGCTGCTTGTCCATGTGATTGATGTTTCCGGCAGCGAGGGCCGGGATCCGGTGGAGGATTTTGATGCCATCTGTGCAGAGCTGGGCAACTACAGCGTGGATCTTGGTGACCGTCCCATGATCGTCGCCGCCAACAAGGTGGACATCATGGATCCGGAGTCCGACAATCTGGAACGGCTGCGTGCCCATGTGGAAAAGGCCGGCTGCGAGCTGTACGAAATTTCCGCAGGTACCACCCAGGGCACCCGGAATCTGATGCGGATCGTTGCCGAGAAGCTGCGCACCCTGCCCCCTGTCACCGTTTACGAACCGGAGTATGTGGAGGTCATTGAAGCTCCCAGCGACCCCAGCGCCTTTGAAGTGGAGCATTACGGTTCAACATGGCTGGTCACCGGCCGGTATCTGGAGCGGCTTATCGAGAATATCAACTTCGATGACTACGAGTCCCGGAACTATTTCGACCAGCAGCTTCGCAAGTGCGGCCTGTTCGCCCGCTTGGAAGAGCTGGGGATTCAGGATGGCGACACCGTTGACATTTACGATTTTGAATTCGATTATCAGCGGTAATTCGACCGGAAAAGAAAATATTTGCCATTTTCAACTTTTTCGTGTATAATAGTGGGGACACCTGTGGTGACCCCACTATTTGCTTTTTCGGAGGTGCGCTCCCATGATCCAGAACCTGAATCAAATGGCGTTTCAAAGCTTTGGCGTGATCCTGCCCGAACGGCAGCCGACTGCTGTCATTCCGGATCCGAAGACCTGCTTCACCTTACTCCCGGATCAAAAAGAGATCCCGCTCTATCGGACGGTCTGCGATACGCTGCTGTTTTTAAGCAGCGGAAAGAGCGTCCTTTCCGTGTCCAACGACGGGGAAGTCTTTCAGCATTTTTACTTTGACAAGCCCGTGTGCCTGAAAGGCAATATCTATTTTTCCCTGTCGCCTTTCAAAGGAGAGGCTGCCATCACAGCGTCCGCCGCCGAAGCCCCTGTGCTGTCCGGCGACCGCCCCAATGACAGCCTGCGCATCGACCGCCAGCTGCGGATCGACGGTATCTACACCTTCTTCTATCAGGAGCGGGAGCAGGGCTTCATCTTCCCCGGCGAGGAGCATCCTATGCCGGAGCTGACCTATGTGGATCAGGGCGAACTGCACAGTGTGACAGAAGGCCATGATATTCTTCTGAAGCAGGGAGACATTGCGTTTTGGGGTCCCAACCAGTGGCATATGCACTATGCGGACATGGGCGTCGCCCCCCGGTATGTGACCATTTCCTTTGATCTGGAGGGCGTGGATATCACGCCCCTGCTGAACCGGAAATTTGCTGCGCCCCAGCAAGCGGCATCTCTGATCCAGCAGATGCTGCGGGAGCAGGAGCGGATGGACGATCATTCCTACGATATGATCATTTCGCTTCTGTCCTCTCTGATCCTGACCCTCCTCCGCCACGCGGATGCACCGGGCACAAAGCTGAAGACATCCAACGCCGTCCACTCGGAAAATGAGATCATTCGCAAGGCCCAGCAGTACATCAGCGCCCATATCCAGGAAAAGCTGTCTGTACCGCTGGTGGCAAAAATGGTGGATGTGAGCCCCAGCTATCTGACAGCACTGTTCCATAAGAATCTGCAGATCTCCCCCGGCGAGTATATCCGGCGCATCAAGCTGCAGGAGAGCAAACAGATGATCCGGGAGGACAAGCTGAACTTCACAGAGATCGCCGCGGCTTTGCAATACTCCACAGTACATCACTTCTCCCGGCAGTTTAAGGAGAAATTTGGCATCACCCCCACAGAATACGCAAAGTCCGTCCGCTGAGACAGAAAGCATCGTAGATTTTTATAACTTCATCTGACCGGAATCGCCGTCTGTTGCTTGCATCAGACGGCATTTTCGTATATACTAAGAAAAAAGCGTTAAAAAGGGGTAACTCTATGGATTTCAAGGTTCTTGCTGTCGGTGATGTGGTGGGCGGTCCCGGTATGGACCGGATCAGCCGCAGCCTGCGGTATCTGAAGCGAAAGACAGATGCGGATTTTGTCATTGTCAACGGCGAAAATGCCAGCGTTGTAGGCTTGACGCCTGATCAGGCAGAGGACATTCTGGATGCCGGCGCCGATGTGATCACCATGGGCAATCACACATGGGGAAAGCGGGAGATCGTTCCATATATGGACGATTGCGACCGGATCCTGCGGCCTGCCAACTATGCACCCCAAGTGCCTGGCAGAGGCTTCGGTATCTTCGAAACCAAAGTCGGCCCGGTTGCGGTCATCGACCTCATTGGCCGGTGCAACATGGACTATGGCCCGGACAATCCTTTCCTGCTGATCGATAAAATTTTGAAGCAGATCGACACCAAGCTGATCTTCGTGGAGCTTCATGCCGAGGCCACCTCTGAAAAGCTGGCCATGGGCTATATGCTGGACGGTAGGATCAGCGCCCTGTGGGGAACCCACACCCATGTCCCCACCGCGGACGCACAGGTGCTTCCCAAAGGCACCGGTTATGTAACGGATCTGGGTATGACAGGACCAAAGCATTCCGTCCTTGGCATTCGCCCGGAGCTTTCCATTCAGAAATTCCGGGGCGACCTGACCGAGCGCTACAAATGGGCCGGCGGCCCCACCAAAATGGAAGCCGTACTGTTCACAATCGATACCAATACCGGCCTTTGCAAGAAGGCAGAAAGGGTGGATCTAAGCGATGAAAATTCTTCACAGCGCTGACTGGCACTTAGATTCTGCCTTTGTAGGCAGATCTTCCCAGCAGGCGCAGAATCTGCGCGCGGAGCTTCTGAAAATTCCCGACAAGGTAACTGCCCTGTGTAAGACGGAGGGCTGCGACCTTCTGCTGCTGTCCGGCGACCTGTTTGACGGGACATACACCAAAGAAAGCTTTCACGCCGTATCCTCCGCGTTGGCAGAGGTGGGCGTGCCGGTGTTCATCAGCCCCGGCAACCACGATTTCTGCCACAGCGCAAGCCCCTATCTGAAAGAAAGCTGGCCGGAAAATGTCCACATTTTCACCAGACCACTGGTGGAGAGCGTTGCTTTGCCTCAGCTGGATTGCCGGATCTACGGTGCCGGCTATGAAGCCATGGACTGTCCCGGTCTTCTGAAAGGTTTTCACACCGAGGGCGGTGAACGCTGGCACATCGGCATACTGCACACGGATCCCCTGCAGTCCTCCTCCCCCTATGCCCCTCTGACAGCCCAACAGGTCAAGGAATCCGGCCTGCATTATCTGGCAGCAGGACATATACACAAGGGCGGCAGCTTCCGGGCGGGAGATACCCTGTGCGCCTGGCCCGGCTGCCCCATGGGCCGGGGCTACGACGAACCCGGCATGAAGGGTGCACTTTTGGTGACGCTGGAAGAAGGCGTAACGGCCCAATTCCTGCCGCTGAACACGCCCCGGTTCTATGACGAAACCGCAGATGTGGGTAAAGACGCTGAAGCTTCCGTGGCCGCTCTGCTTCCCCCGGTGGAAACTCAAGATTTCTACCGTATTACCCTGACCGGCTACAGCAACCCCATCGACCTGTCCGGAATCATCGCTTCCCTGCCCCATATTCCCAATCTGGAGCTTCGGGACCGGACGCTGCCGGAAATGGATCTGTGGAGCGTCATCGGCGATGATACCTTAGAAGGCGTTTACTTTAAACTGCTCCATGACGGTCTGGACACAGACAGTGAAAAGCTGCAGCAGCATCTAAAGCTGGCGGCCAAAATTTCCCGCCAGATCCTGGACGGACAGGAGGTGACCCTGCCGTGAAGATCTATTCCATGACCGCCACCTTCGGCAAGCTGGAGCATGAGACTCTGACCCTGCAGCCGGGTCTGAATGTGATCGAAGCCCCCAACGAATGGGGCAAGAGCACCTGGTGCGCTTTTCTCGTCAATATGCTTTACGGTCTGGACACCCGGGCCAAAACCACCAAAAACATTCTTGCAGACAAGGACCGCTATGCGCCCTGGTCCGGTTCGCCTATGGCAGGCCGCATCGACCTGAACTGGAACGGCAAGGACATTACCATTGAGCGACGCACCAGAGGCCGTCTGGTTTTCGGAGAATTCCTTGCCTATGAAACCGCCACCGGTCTGGAGATCCCGGAGCTCAACGGCACCAACTGCGGTTCTATTCTTCTGGGTGTGGAGCGCAGCGTATTCACCCGGGCAGGCTTCCTGCGGCTGACGGATCTGCCGGTAACCCAGGATGAAGCCCTGCGCCGCCGTCTTAACAATCTGGTGACCACCGGCGACGAAAGCGGCGCCGGAGACAAGCTTCAGCAGGCACTGAAAGACTTAAAAAACAAATGCCGCTACAACCGCAGCGGCTTACTCCCCCAAGCGGAAGCCCAGCGGGAGCAGCTGATCGGGCAGCTCAGTGAACTGGCGAATCTGCAGCAGCAGTCTGAATCCCTGCGTCTGCGCCAGAAGGAGCTGGAAGACCGGATCGATCTGCTGGAAAACCACCGTGCCGCCCTTCGTTATGAAGCCGCCCGGCTTGACGCCGAAAAGGTGGCGCAGGCTCTGGCCGCTCAGCAGGAAGCAGCACGGGTCTGCGAGGGCTTGCGCAATAACTGCGACGGACTTCCCTCCCGGCAGGAAGCCGAGGAAGCCATTCAGCAGGGAAACCGCCTGCAGCAGCAGTATCTCAGCCTGCAAATGGAAGCCCAGATGCTGCCGCCGCTGCCGGAGCAGCCGGAGCGTCCCATGTACCTTCCCGACACCGCGCCCGAAGAAGCGGAAGCCGCCGCCCAGGCGGATCTTGCCGCTTTGGAAGCCTTGGAGGCCAAGAAGCGCCGCAAAAACACCGTATCCATCAAGGTGTCTGTCCTGTGCATTCTGGCATTGATCGCTGCTGCGATCGCATGGTTTGCGTTCCATGTGGATGCACCGGTCCTGTATCTGGCTGTGGGCATTGCTGTGCTGGCTGCGATTGCCGGCATGGGAATTTACAGCATTGTATTTACCCGCCGCTGGCGCGATCAGGTGGAAGCTCTATATGACAAGCACCCCGGCAGAAACGCAGGACTCTGGCTGAGTGATGCTGCCGATTTTGCCGCTTCTTTCCGTGCTTATGAAAACGCATACGCAGAAGCAACCGCCCTGCGGGGTGATCTGGATACCCGGCAGGAAGCACTGACGCAGGAGATCGCCGCCTATGCGCAGGAAGGAAGTCTCACAGAAACCATTGACAGCTGGCAGCAGCACCTCGCCGCGTGGAACGCGCTGGCAGATGCCACCCGGGAATTGCGGCGCTGTGAAAGCCATGCGCAGGCACTCCGGTCCATGGCCCATACTGCCGAGCCGCCCCGTTTCCCGGACACCCTTACCCACACGGAATCCGAAACGGACGCATTTTTGCAATCTGCCCGATTTGAACTGCGGCAGCTGCAGCTGAAGCTGGGGCAGTATCAGGGCCGCAGCGAAGCACTGGGACAGGAAACCATTCTCCGCTCGCAGCTGAAATCCGTGAATCAGCGGATCACCCGGCTGGAGGATACCTACGCTGCGCTGGAGCTGGCGCAGAAGGCACTGTCCGCCGCCACCTCGGAGCTGCAGCGCCGGTTTGCTCCCCGGATCTCCAAGCGGGCGCAAGAGCTGTTTGGGAAGCTTACCGGCGGCCGGTATGACCGGCTGACCCTCAGTGAGGATCTCAGCTTAAACACCAGTGCCCAGACAGAGGATACCCTGCGGTCTGCCCAGTGGCGCAGCGACGGCACTGTTGATCAGCTGTATCTGGCGCTGCGGCTGGCAGTTGCGGAGGAATTGACTCCCGATGCTCCTCTGATTTTGGATGACGCTTTGGTTCGCTTTGATGAAGCGCGCCTTGCTTCTGCCATGGATATCCTGCAGGAAACCGCGCAGAATAAGCAGGTGATCCTGTTCACCTGTCAGAATAGAGAACATCAGTATTTGGAGGGTTCCTTATGAGCGGATGCGGTAACTGCTGCGGAAATTGCGGCGGCTGCGGAGAATTGATCCTGTCAGAAGGCGAGATCGCGCTGCTTTTGCAGCTTGCCCAGATCCCCTTTCTTCCGGTTGTGCGCAGGGCTGATTCCATGGATCCCGTGTATCCGGAAGATCCGTCAGCAGAAACCTCACTGGTCCTGCAATGCCTTGAAAAACGGGGTCTGATCTCTCTGGATTACGACCGTCCCCTAAAGGGCTGGGACTATAGCGCCTATGCCGCCTACCCGCTTCATGGCAGTTTCGCGCTGACTGCCAAGGGGCAGCAGGTTCTCGACCTTCTGGAAATGCAGGGTTTGGGTGAAGCCTAGAAAAAAGTATTGACGAAACTGCGCAAATCAGTTACAATGTTAGCAATTCTTGTATAAATGGCTGTGAAGGGAAGAGTAAGCCTGCTGAATGCGTTCAGAGAGCCCCGGCTGCTGGAAAGGGGTACGACTTATCAGGCAGAACATGGTCCCGGAGCCGCGTGGGTGATAGGTAATCCACGCCGGGTGTGCCCGTTATCGCGCAGGAGTATGCTGGTACTCCCTAAGGCAGTGGCTGTGAGGTCTCTGTGAATCAAGGTGGTAACACGGTTTCAAAACCGTCCTTGTGCATGGCATGAGGACGGTTTTTTGTTTACAGGAGGGATCTATTTGAGCGCAATTATTGAAATCAAGCAGCTTTCCAAAGCCTTCGGCTCCGGTGACAGTCAGGTGGCCGCACTGAAGGATGTGAGCCTTTCCGTGGAAAAAGGCGAGATCTTCGGCATCATCGGCCTTTCCGGTGCAGGCAAAAGCACGCTGGTGCGCTGCATCAATCTGCTGGAGCGGCCGGATAGTGGCAGCGTTCTGTTCCACGGCAGTGATCTGATGGCGCTTTCCCCCAAGGCGCTGCGCAAAGAGCGGCGGATCATTTCCATGATCTTTCAAAGCTTCAATCTGCTGGATCAGCGCACCGCGCTGGATAACATTTGCTTCCCCATGGAGCTGGCGGGTGTATCCAAAAAAGAAGCCCGGAAGCGGGCGATGGAACTGTTGGAAACGGTTGGCCTGCCCGACAAAGCAGATGCCTATCCCGTGCAGCTTTCCGGCGGACAGAAGCAGCGGATCGCCATTGCAAGAGCCCTGGCTTCCGACCCCGAGGTTCTGCTGTGTGACGAGGCCACTTCCGCTCTCGATCCCCAGACCACCGACAGCATTTTGAAGCTTCTGCAGAAGATCAATAAGGAGCGGGGCATCACCGTCATCATTATCACCCACCAGATGTCCGTTATCGAGCAGATCTGCCACCGGGTTGCCATTCTGGATGCCGGTGCCGTGGCGGAGATCGGTGAGGTGGAAAGTGTTTTCTCCAATCCCAAGACCGCAGCCGGACGCCGTCTGGTCAGCCCCGATACCGCAGCCCTGCCCCTTTCCACCTGGGAAGGTCATGTGGCCCGGATTGCATTCAACGGCAATGCTTCCGAAGAGCCCATCATCGCCTCTCTTGCGGTGGATCTGGGAGCCAAGGTCAGCATTCTGGGTGCCGATACCCGGAATGTGGACGGAAAGGCCTTCGGCACCATGCTCATCAGCCTGCCGGATGACAAAACCTCCCGCAAGGCCATTATGCAGTACTTAAATGCCCGACCCGGCGTATCCGCAGAGGAGGTGCAGTGATATGTTTGATTTTCTTTCCGATCCCAAAGTGATCCAGCAGCTTGAGATCATTCAAAGTGAATTCCTTTTCGCCACTTGGGAAACCGTGTATTCTCTGGCGCTGCAGGTTCTGTTCTCTTACCTCATCGGCCTGCCGCTGGGCGTTTTGCTGGTCACCGGTGAAAAGGGCGGCATTCATCCCATCCCCGGCTGGCTGATGAAGATCATGAATGTGGTCATCAACCTGCTGCGCTCCGTGCCCTTCCTCATTTTGATGATCATTGCCCTGCCCCTGAGCAAGCTGATCGTCGGCACCAAGATCGGCACTCTGGCAACCATTCCGCCCATGGTCATCGCCGCATTCCCGCTGGTTGCCCGAATGGTGGAAAGCAGCCTGCGGGAGGTAAACCACGGTGTTATCGAAGCCGCCCAGTCTATGGGTGCCTCCACCTGGCAGATCATCACCAAGGTGCTGCTTCCGGAAGCCATGCCCAGTCTCATTTCCGGCGGTGCCATCACCATGACCACCATTTTGGGATACGGCGCTATGGCCGGCATCATTGGCGGCGGCGGTCTGGGCAAGATCGCCATCAACTACGGCTATTATAATTTCAAGACCATCGTCATGTGGACGGCGGTCATCGGACTGATCCTGCTGGTGCAGCTGATCCAGTCCGCAGGAACCAAACTGGCTACAGCCTGCGACAAACGGCTGAAAAATAGAAACTGAAAAGGAGAATTCAATATGAAAAAGATCATTGCACTTACTCTGGTTCTGATCCTGGCGCTGGGCATGTTCGCCGGCTGCGCAAACGGTGCCGACGATAAGACCATCGTCATTGCCGCCTCCCCCACACCCCATGCGGAAATTCTGGAGATCGCCAAGACCGAGCTGGAAAAGGATGGCTGGAAGGTGGAGATCAAGGTCTTTAACGACTATGTCGTGCCTAACACCGCCACCGAAGAAGGCGAAGTAGACGCCAACTACTTCCAGCACAAGCCCTACATGGACACCTTTAACACAGAAAACGGTACCCATCTGGTCAGTGTCGCCGCCATTCACTATGAGCCCTTCGGCATCTATCCCGGCGGCAAGAAGTCTCTGAGCGAGCTGGCAGACGGCGATCAGATCTCCATTCCCAACGACGGCTCCAACCGTGCCCGGGCGCTGCTGCTGCTGGAAGCACAGGGCCTCATTAAGCTGAAGGACGGCGTCGGCATGGAAGCCACCGTTCTGGACATCGTGGAGAATCCCAAGAATCTGAAGATCGTGGAAATGGAAGCTGCTCAGCTTCCGGGTACCCGTGACAGCGTGGCTTTCGCCGTTATCAACGGCAACTACGCTCTGGGCGCTGGCTTGAATGTGGGTAAGGATGCTCTGGCTTCCGAGGATGCCGCGTCCGTCTCCGCCACTACCTACGCAAACATTCTCTGCGTCAAGGCCGGTAACGAGCAGACCGCCAAGACCAAGGCTCTGATTGCCGCTCTGAGCAGCGCCGCCGTAAAGGAGTACATCGAAAAGACCTATACCGGCGCCGTTGTGCCGCTGACATGATCTGAATAGCAAAAAACAGCCTCCGCTGCAAAGCGGAGGCTGTTTGCTTTTACTCAGTCGACGACTACCGTGCCGTCCTCCTGAATGGTGATGGACATACCGTCTTTGACGTAGTTCAAAAATTCATCGCCCAGACTGTCCACGACGGGCATCTTCACATCCGGCAGCCAAACGGATGCCAGAATGGAGCCGGCTGCTGCCAGAGAATCGATGGGGTTAGAAAACAGCATGCAGGCAGGCTGACGGCCCATAGCGCAGGCACAGTACAGCACCAGACCGCCGGTGGTGGAGCCGATGGTCTGGGGCAGGCACACTGCCTTACCCGCCAGCTCTTTGCCGTGCAGATCCGGGTTGTTCTGGTCGCCGCAGGTGGCCTTCTTGTCGCCAAACTGCAGCGCACCCTGCAGGGATGCCAGTGTATTAAATCCCACATGGGAAACAACAGCCTCCGCGGTCACAGTGCCGGGAGCGACGATACGGCCTTTGAATTCTTTCATATCAGTTACCTCCCTTGGTGATCTTGGCGAGGATCTCGTCTTCCGTGTAGTACCGGGCGGTGGTGTAGGTACGCAGCTTATTGGAAGAGGTCATAACAGGCATAGCCTTGCACAGGGGATTGTTCATGTACATCAGCGGGCAGATGTAGCTGAGTACAACGCCGGTGGCCTTCAGCCGGGCAGCATACTCGGTCCTTTCGAACTCCGCCTTCACAGCAGGAGCGGTGGTAAAGACGGTAGGGATCAGCACCTTCTTCTTGCCGCTGGCCTTGAGGCCTTCCTCTACCCGGACTGTCCAGTCGATCAGCTGCTGCATGGACATATGGGGGCAGCCGACGAAGCACAATTTCGGCTGGGCGTCGGGATTCTTCCACATAACGGGATACTCCGCCTTGACCCGCTCCAGCTCCGCGTCGTCAATGACATAGACCTTCGCGCCTTCGGCGATAAGGGCAGCGCCCTGTTCCTTGGCTTCGGGGGTCAGACCCTCAATGTGGTAAAGACCCACAGCGCCGTTAGAGGCAGTAGCCGCGCCGAAATCCTTCAGGTAAGCGCAGTTCTCATCGTTCAATTCCGTGCCCAGCCACTGATTCATGCCGGTAACGAACGGCACATCCTCCATGACCTTCATGCCGATGGCGCTGCCCAGCAGCTGCGCCTCGGGCTTCTTGGTGGTCTGAACCTGGACGATCCATGTGGCCTTACGGCCCTCATCCGTCAGCAGGCCGAAATACGGCACAAAGCCGGCGATGGAGCCCATAATGTCCATAATACCGGAGTTGCGGTTGCAGCGGGCACCCAGCACGGAGTTTGCGTACACAACGGCAGAGGACTCCGCCCAGCTGAGGATATCGCCCTTGCCGGGCTTATTGCCCACCTGATCCAGATAGCAGGCGCAGGTGAAGGCATTGTCGTCCATCAGGCCCAGCTCCTTGAGCTGCTCTTCGTAGCTTTCCTGAGTAGCATACATGATCTTGTTGAAAATGAGATTCTGCAGGAAATTGGCAGGCACATTCTTATCCACAGGACGGGGGTCCACAGAGAACTTCTGTCCGGATACCGCACCGGCATCGATGAGCTGCTGCATCAATTCGAAAACAGGCTTCATCATCTTCAGGCCAAAGGATGTGACCAGATGGTTGTATTCCGAGGTAACGGGAACCATCTTCTCCGCGCCAAAGGTCTCGCCGTACATCACAAGGGTCTTCATAACCTTTGCCATGGTCTCGCCCTTGGAGCCGTTCAGTATGGCCTGCTGTTCAGGGGTTAAGTACATATTATCGTCTCCTTCATATAGAGTGGAGAGTTGAGAGTGGGGAGTGAAGATCACAGCATCTCCACTGCCCAATCTTCACTCTTAAATCTTCATACAGATATCCCAAGCGCCCCAGATGACGCTGCGCAGGTTGCCCACCTTCTCGGCATCACCCACGATGTGGACATTCTTCGCCTTCTGGGCAATGGGGGCGCTGTTATAACCAACGGACAGGATCACGGAATCCGTGGGGATCTCGAAGGCCGCGCCATCCTTGCCGGCGGCGATGACCACGCCGTCCTTGATCTCCTTGACGCCGGTTTCCAGATGGACAGGAACCTTGTTTGCCTCGAAGAAATCACGCAGGAAGGATGTATTGGCAAGGCAGATGCCGGGGGTCACGATCAGATCGTCCATCATTTCCACGATGGTGGGCTGCTTGCCCTGCAGGTACAGCTCGTAAGCGATCTCGCAGCCGGTCAGACCGCCGCCGATAATGGTGACCTTTTCGCCGACGGTTTCCTTCCCCAGCAGGAAGTCCACCGCCTGGATGGCCTTATCCGCGCCGGGGATGGGGATCCGCTTGGCGGTCGCGCCGGTGGCAATGATCACTTCGTCAGCGTCAAGGCCGGCGATATCCGTGATCTCCGCATTCAAATTGACTTCAATGGGATACTTGGCGATCTCACGGCGGTACCATGCGATCAGATGCCGATCCTTTTCCTTGAAGGAAGGCGCTGCCGCGGCAATAAACACGCCGCCCAGCTGGCCGGTCTTTTCATACAGGGTAACCTTGTGGCCCCGCTTGGCGCAGACCAGAGCGGATTCCATGCCGCCGATACCGCCGCCGATGACCGCGACCTTCTTGATCTTCTTGGCAGGCTTGATATAGTGCTTCTTAGACTGCATGGTCTCAGCGTTCAGGGCGCAGCGGGCAAGACCCATTGTGTCCTTCAGATCCTGGGTATTATAGTGACCCTTGGAGGAAGAGAAGTTGAAGCAGCCGCTGTGACAGCAGATGCAGGGACGGATATCTTCGATCCGCTCTTCGATGAGCTTGGTGATCCACTCGGGATCCGCAAGGAACTGGCGGGCAACACCCATGCCGTCGATCTTACCATCTTTGATGGCTTCGGCAGCCACATCCGGCTCCATACGGCCGGCGCAGACCACGGGGATATCCACGAATTTCTTAATGTGGGCAACATCCTCCAGGTTGCAGTTCTGGGGCATGTACATAGGCGGATGGGCCCAGTACCAAGAGTCATAGGTACCGTTATCGGCATTGAGCATATCGTAGCCCGCATCCTGCAGGTACTTGGCTGCCCGCTCGGATTCTTCCATACCACGGCCCATTTCCTTGGCATCCTCACCGGGAACGATACCCTTCTGGAAGCCCTTCAGCTTGGATTCCACGCTGTAACGCAGCGATACAGGGAAATCATCGCCGCAGGCTTCCTTGATGGCATGAACGACTTCCGCTGCAAAGCGGTAGCGGTTTTCGAAACTGCCGCCGTACTCGTCGGTACGCTTGTTGAAAAATTCAATGGAGAACTGGTCCAGCAGATACCCTTCGTGGACTGCGTGGACTTCCACACCGTCAACGCCCGCATCCTTGCACAGCTTCGCGGTCTTGGCAAAGGCCTCGATGATCTCGTGGATCTGCTCCTTGGTCATCTCGGGGCAGATGATATCCGGTGCCCAGCGGGCAGGCTGGGCGCTGGGAGATGCCAGCTCATGACTGGTGTCGATAATGGGCTTAATGATGGCGCGGGTGAACTTATTCTTATGCAGAGGGCCAACCAGCTCGGTGATAGCCCAGCTGCGGCCCATGCCGGCGGTCAGCTGAATGAAGAGCTTGGCACCGGTCTTATGGATCTCCTCCATAAATTCCTTCAGCTCGTCGAACATCTTGGGGTTCTGCCACAGCCACTTGCCCCAGAAGGTATCCCGCAGCGGGGCAATACCGGGGATGATCAGGCCGACATTGTTCTGGGCGCGCTCCAGGAAGAGCTTTGCAGCCTCCTTGTCAAATCCGCAGCCGGTCAGTTCGAACCAGCCGAACAGGCTGGTGCCGCCCATGGGGCACATGACGATGCGGTTTTTGATCTGAACATTGCCGATTTTCCACGGGGTAAATAGGGCCTCGTATTTTGCTTCCATACAGTCAGACAACTCCTTTATTTGTTGTTAGTACCATAAGAAAATGATACTATAAGTTGAGGATTCTGTCAAACAAAAGTGGATTTTACTTTACTTATTGTTCCTAATACGGTATAATCTTTTTATCACAGGAAGGAGTTGTCTTTATGAGAACCAACGACGAGTCCCGCCAGTGGGACGATCTGCTGGAGCAAACCTTTGGTGACGAAGGAAAGCCGGATGCAGCATTCTCCGCCTCCGCGCCCCCACCGGGGAAGCGCCCCTTTTACCGCAAGCCCCGGTTCTGGCTGGCGTTGACCGTATTACTGGTAGTGGTCGGAGCGGCGATCTGGTTTTTTTCAAAGGAGACCCAACCGGAAGATCCCCTGTCCCCCGATGATCCACGCATGGAAAAAGCTTTGGAAATCTGCAAAAACGCCCTTACCCAGTGGCAGGCACAGGAAACCTATCATATCCATCTGAGTGGTCTGTATTACGGCGACACAGCGGACGGTACCGGTGAAGCGGATTTTTGGCACAGCGGCAAGGATTTTCTGTTAATTACCCGCAGCGATCCCCTTGGTATGACGAGAGGCTATCTGTATCAGGACGGAAAAATGTATACCAGTTACGCCAACAGTCAGCAGGGCGCTGGTACCAACATCATCCAGCCCTGGACCGAATGGCAGGGCGAAGCTGAAGAAATTGAATCCAATATACCATGGCCCATGGTCTTTAACTGGGATGCCAGCCAGATCAAGGGCCTGTCCCGTGACTATGTTCCCAACGGCTCCGGCGGCTACCGGTTATCTGCTGCAGCATTTGCTGTTGTTCAGGACGAATCCGTTTCCGGCATACAAAGCCCATACCACGTCAGCTTCACTTTTGGAACGGGCGATGTGCTGGAATCCGTCACTGTGGTTAATACCACGCCCGGAGAAGCCGAAAAGACCTCTGTCACCGTTATCACCTTCCGCATGGGAACAGAGACCGAATCCGAAATCGAAATGAAGGTAGGCACCGCCCTGCGGATGCCTTTGACCGCACTGACCCCTCCCTCGATTGCAAGAACCGACCCCGCATAACGAAAAGGCGGCACCTGCAGGTGCC
>JAZNGJ010000100.1:0-3135 GCA_045576415.1 Faecousia sp.
TCTTCCGTCTACCATGTCATTCCGAGGCCCCAAAGGGGCCGTGGGAATCTCCTGGTACAATCTCCGATCCTGCTTAGCATTTCTATAGATGGTACCGGGAGATTGCCACGGGCAGCATAGCTGCCCTCGCAATGACAGGCTTCTTTTTTAGTGCGCCGCTTACTAAGATAAACGATCATTTATGTGACTATCCCACTATGGGAGGAATGTATATGCAAACCCTATATCTATCCGCTGACCATCCGGAAACACCCAAAATCGCAGCAGGCCTCATCCGCAGCGGCGAGCTGGTAGCGATCCCCACAGAAACCGTCTACGGTCTGGGCGCCAACGGTCTGGATGAAGCAGCTGTTGCCAAAATTTTCGAAGCCAAGGGCCGCCCCCAGGACAATCCTCTGATCCTCCATGTGGCGGATACATCCGATATCGAAAAATTCTGCCACTCCATCCCAGCATCAGCCTATCTTTTGGCAGAAAAATTCTGGCCCGGCCCACTGACCATGGTGCTTCCGGCAAAGAACACTGTCCCCGCCCGCACCACTGCCGGTCTTTCTACCGTTGCCGTCCGCTGCCCCGACTGCGCCGTAACACGCCAGATCATCCGCCTTGCCGGCATGCCCATCGCCGCTCCCTCTGCCAATATTTCCGGCAAGCCCTCCACCACCACAGCGGAGCACGTCCGCCACGATCACGACGGTCGCATTGCCGCCATTGTGGACGGCGGTCCCTGCCGGGTTGGCGTAGAGTCCACCATCATTGACCTGACAGAGGATACCCCCCGCCTGCTGCGTCCCGGCGGCATCACACCGGAGCAGCTCCATGGCGTTCTGGGGGATTTTATCATCGACAAAGCCGTCACCGCTTCCGTTGATAAAGACGCCGTGGTCAAAGCCCCCGGCATGAAGTACCGCCATTACGCTCCGGATTGCCGTGTTCTGATCGTGGACGGCGACCTGCCTGCCGCAGCGGACTATATCCGCCGCCATTGGCAGCCGGGCAACCGGGTGCTGTGCTTTGAGGAAGAACTTTCCGTTTTTGCGGACTTTGCGCCTTTGGCCTACGGTCGGAAAAGCGATGCAGACACCTTGCTTGCGGGCCTGTTTGCTGCTTTGCGGCAATTGGACGACCCTTCCATCGGCACCGTCTTTGCCCGCTGCCCCACCGGCTCCGGCAAAGCACTGGCTGTGCAGAACCGGCTGGAAAAAGCCGCAGGCTTCTGCCGGGTCAATCCCAGAGAGAAACACCTGATCCTCGGTATCACCGGCGGCTCCGGCAGCGGAAAAACCACGCTTCTGGATGCCGTGCGGAGCGTAGGCGGCACGGTGATCGACTGCGACGCTGTTTATCATCGTTTGCTGCAATGCGATCACGCTCTGCTGAGTGCCATTGGATCCCGTTTCCCCGGCACCGTAGAAAATGGCGTTTTGAACCGCAAAAAGCTGGGTACCATTGTCTTCAGCGACGAAAACGCACTGCTGGATCTGAACGCCATCACCCACTCCGCGGTCAAGCAGGAAGTGCTGCGTTTGATCCCACCCGCCCCTTCTCTGGTTGCCATTGATGCCATCGGGCTGTTTGAAGGGGAGCTTGCGCAGCTTTGTGATGTGGCCGTCGCCGTCACCGCCCCGCAGGATACCCGGATTCGCCGGCTGATGGCCCGGGACGGCATTTCCGAAGAATATGCAAAAAGCCGTATTTCCGCCCAGCATAGCGATGACTGGTTCCGGGAAAAGTGTGACTGTATTCTGGTAAACGATGCCGATCTTCCTGCATTCCAGGCAAAATGCCTTGCATTTTTGTTTTCCTTGGGTATAATGAAAGAAAACCAGTAAAGGAGATATATTCTATGACCAACGAAGAACTGCGCGAATCCCTGTTCGCCGCTCCCAAGAACGGCTATACCCGTATCAACGCCGACCAGAAAGCGGAAATGAACGCCTACTGCAAGCGCTACATGGCCTTCATGGATGCCTGCAAAACCGAGCGGGAAGCCACCGCATGGGCCATTGCCGAAGCTAAAAAGCTGGGCTTCAAGCCCTTTGCTCCCGGTATGACTGCCAATCCCGGCGAAAAGATCTACTATAACTGCCATGACAAGGCCATCGCTCTGGCCGTTGTGGGCACGGAGTCTCTTGCCAAGGGTGCCAACATCTGCGCCGCACATGTTGACTCTCCCCGCATGGACTTAAAGCCCAATCCCCTGTATGAGGACTCCGAGATTGCCTACTTCAAGACCCATTACTACGGCGGTATCAAGAAGTACCAGTGGCCCACCATCGAGCTGGCGCTCCATGGTGTTGTCTACCGCAAGGACGGCAGCGTCATCACTATCACCATCGGCGAGGATCCTTCCGATCCCGTACTGATGGTCTCCGACCTGCTGCCCCATCTGGCTGCTGACCAGATGCAGAAGACCGCCGGCAAGGTCATCGCCGGTGAGCAGCTGAATGTGATCCTCGGCTCCGAGCCCATCGAGGGCGAGGGCAGCGATCTTGTGAAGCTGAACATCATGAAGTGGCTGAACGAAAAGTACGGCCTGATCGAGGAAGACTTCCTGTCCGCCGAGCTGGTCATCGTTCCTGCCGGTAAGTGCCGTGAAGTCGGCTTCGACCGCAGCCTCATCAGCGCCTACGGGCATGACGACCGGGTCTGCGCCTATGCCGAGCTGGAAGCCCTGTTCACCATTGACACCCCCACCAAGACCGCTGTCTGCATCCTCGCGGATAAGGAAGAGATTGGCTCCGTAGGCATTTCCGGTATGCAGAGCCACTACTTTGAGCACTTCATGGGCGGCCTGTGCGATGCCCAGGGCGTCAAGCTGGAGGATTGCTTCGCCAATTCCTTCTGCCTTAGCGCCGACGTTTCCAATGCTTATGACCCCAACTTTGCTGAGGTTTCCGACGGCCGGAACAATTCCCGCCTGAATTACGGCGTTTCCATCTGCAAGTATACCGGTTCCCGGGGCAAGGGCGGCGCATCCGACGCTTCCGCCGAAGCCATGGGCCACATCCGCACCACCTTTGAAAAGGCCGGTGTCATCTGGCAGATCGCCACACTAGGCAAGGTAGACCAGGGCGGCGGCGGTACCGTTGCCTGCTTCATGGCCAACCGCAACATCGTCACTGTGGATGCCGG
>JAZNGJ010000101.1:0-6735 GCA_045576415.1 Faecousia sp.
CGCTATGTGGGACATGGGTACCGGCATAAGCCGCTGCGGACCGGAAAGTAAGCTTCCATTTCTTTTCAGCAAATACTTGTTCGGGGATTTGCGCTGTGGTATACTAAGTACAGTGCTTTGGAAGAAAGTGAGATTCCCAAAACCGCACCTTTCTTTTGTGCAGAACGAACAAAAGAAAGGTGCGGGATTTGTCATTATTCACAAAGATAAAAATTTTTCAAAAAACTTGTCCCAAAACCATCCCCGGAGGGGTTATAGGGTTAGATGGATCGCTCATACATCTGCCCGAAACCCGAAAGGAGAAAGCGTTATGAAAAAACGGTACAGAATCATTGCTATTACACTGGTGCTTATATTGCTGCTGACAGGCTGCAATATCGCGCCCGCGCCCACAGATCCAACAAATACGGGAACCGTCAATACATTGCAAAGTACAACAGGTAGTGATCCGGATGAGACAAGACCGACTTTTATGTATGATCCGGTTGAGTATAAGGCTGATTTTTCGGTCCCGGAAACGGGACTGAACGCAAAAGTCCAGTATCTGCCGGAAACTGTGGAAAATCCGGACAATTTACCGGTACTGAAATGGGTGTGCATTGCAGAGGCTCTTTTAGAAGGAAAGTACACATGGACGGAAGATGCTGTTTACGAGCTGAACCGGATGCTGGCCGACCGGGATATGCCTTACCGGGTGCAGTTTGTTATGCTGACCGGAGATGCGTGGCTTTATACGGAGTGGTTCTCTCGGCCGGAGGCTCAGGAACTGCTGAAAGATGCCGACCTGATTTACGCATTTATGACACAGAAGAATCAGCAGGAGTATTTGATGCCCATTACCGAGTATGTAACCGGTGATGCCCAGCCGACCCTTAAAAATGCGGTCGTTCATAAATTGAACTGGACTGGCAGTATGATAGACGGCGAAATTTACGGCATCCAGACTTATCCTTTGGAAACATATAGTCATGGATGGAAAATGAAGCCGGAGACACTGACAAAATACGGTTTAACCGAAAAAGACTTCGAACTGAATTTCTGGGAAATGGATGAGATCTTTCAGAAGATATATGAGAAAAATGGGAATCAGCCGTTTTTAAAAGAGAACCGTGAGGGTTATTTTCAAGATAATAAGACTTGGTCTGGTGTCCTTCCCACATTGCCGATGGCACTGGATAGCGCAATCCGTTTTACTGCACAAAGCTTCGGTCTTACCTTTGGTATTGACATAAGCAGCGGATCTCCCAAAGTGGTAAATATGCTGGAAATGGATTCGACGCGACGCATACAGGAAGCCATTATTCGTTACAAAGATGCCGGATATTTTACGGAAGAAGACGCTCAAATATATTATGATTATTGTGAAGGTGCGGAATCGTATATCCACAGGGGATTGCTACATATTCCGATAACAAGTGTGGTCTTCGAAAACTACTCCAATTCTTATAAAGTAAGTGGTGTAGCGCAGGTTTCCAAATATAAGGACGAGGCGGTTTCTCTGCTGAACTTGATCGCAGAGGACGAAGAATTTAGGCACCAGTTGCTCTATGGCAAAGAGGGCCGGGACTACACTGTTACAGACGGTAATTATGCTGCGATCACAAATGAAGATGGCGCTTATTACAACATGGAATTCCTTTCCCCCTATTCCAAATTTGACAGTGTGAAAGAAAACGATATCTGGACAATCCGCTACGATGGAAAAACAAAACTGGAAACCTATCTGGATTGCATGAATAGCGTGACCTTCTGCTATTATCCAATTACCTTTGATTTCTCCGGCCTGGAAACAGAAATGGAGGAATACGCAAGGATCTATGGTGACTATTGTCGCTATTTAACGAACCATATTGTAGATATGGATGACGATGGAAATCCGCTTCCTTACATGCTATTGCTAAGAAAAATTGACGATGTAACATACGAGAAGAAGATCCTCAGAATGGATGCGGAAGCCTATGGCGAAATGCTGCAAAAGCTGAACGATGCAGGTGCTCAAAAGATCATCGCAGAGCTTCAGCGGCAGTTGGATGAATGGCTGGCAAATAATCCGGACTGGCTGGAAAAGCTGGATTGAAGTGTTTGGACAGAACTTGATCCCACAAGGAGGTTGCTATATGAGAAGATTTCGTTTCAGTGTTGTCCTTTTTCTATTGATCATGTTGATTGTAAGCATGTCATCATGCGCACAAAAACCCAGCGAGAATGCAGATTGGGTCTGGGTTGGCTCATCCATTAATAAAATGGGAGCATTAACAGAAGACGGATACTACTATTTTAATACCCCCGGTTCGGTATTAAGTTATGCGGACCTTACCGGCAAGGGGCAGATTGCCCTGTGTTCAAAAGTTGGCTGCGAGCATGATGATGAATACTGTGATGCCTATGTTTTTGGCTTGCCCAAGAATCTGCTGTTCTTTCATAATAACCATATATATTATGTGGATAGAGGCCAATTCGGTGTTTTATATCGCCGGGATGCCACGGGTTCCAAGCTAATGGAGATTGGCACGCCGGGAAAACAGTATGTGGAGAAAGAAAAATACTGCGAGATCAATGCCTATGTTCAGGCAGGGGACTATCTGTATTATTCTGCCGAGATCCAAGGTTCAGAAATAAATGAAGATGCAACTGTTGTCTATACAGACGCCTATTGTGTTGGTCGAATCCATCTGAGTTCCGGCAAGGATGAGATCCTTGCAGAACAATCAGCCGATAAAACTGGAGCCCAGCTTATGCTTTTTGCAGCAAGAGCCGGAGGCGCTTTGTTCGGCGTATATGAGGGTGTAGATTTGCCGGCGGGTGATCCGGGCTTTGTGGAGGCATATGGGAAGTCTGCGGTTTCTCTCAAGTGCTGGAGCGAGGACACCGGGGAAATCACGGAACTGGTCGGCAAGCCAAAGAGCGAATTTAACGAGATACAGTTGGTCGAGGACGGAAAGGTGTATTATTCGACCCAGTATGATACTGAAACAGGAGATCGGTGCGACAATTACACCTATGATCTGGATACCGGAAAAACAAAACTGGTTTGTGAAAATGCAACTTTGGTTCATTATGGCAATGGATTTGCCCTACGTAAGACAAATGAAGATGAGCATTATATGGTGTATAATCTGAAAAACGGCAAGGTTTTCCCGATGGAAATATCAAATGTGCCACTTCTGTATGCGATCTCGGATTCTGGCATCGTTGTAAGTAAATATGAGTATGATGAAGAAGTCCCGACCAAGGTGAAAGGGGTCGCTTACTGCTATGTTCCATATACTACGCTGGAAGACGGTATGCAGGAAGAGGATTTGATACCTCTCCACACAATGCCGATGGGTGCATTCAATGATAAATAAGTGCGAGGTAGCTTATGGAACTACAAATTGAAAACTTAACCAAAGCCTACGGCAAGAAGGTGGCGCTGAATGATTTCAGCGCCACCCTCAGTAATGGCATTTACGGACTTTTAGGCCCCAACGGCGCGGGCAAGAGCACCATGATGAAGATCATCACGGAGAATTTGTCGGCTGATAAGGGGCAGATTCTGGTGGACGGCGTGCCGTCAAGCGAAATGGGCGCTGCCTACCGCTCGCTCCTTGGCTATATGCCCCAGCAACAGGGCATGTATCCCCACTTTACCGCAAGACGCATTTTGTACTACATAGCCGGTCTTAAGGGTATGTCCAAAGCGCAGGCGGAGGAAGAAATTGAACGGGCTGCTGCCATGGTCAATATGACCGAGCATCTGGATAAGCGCCTTGGCACCTATTCCGGCGGCATGAAGCAGCGAATCTTAATTGCACAGGCGGTTTTGGGTTCTCCCAAGATATTGATCCTGGACGAACCCACTGCCGGTCTTGACCCCAAGGAGCGGATCCGCATCCGCAATCTCATCTCCCAGATCTCGCTGGATCGCATCGTCATCTTGGCTACCCATGTGGTATCGGATGTGGAGTACATCGCCAAGGAGATCATCATGCTGAAAAACGGCCATCTGGTGTCCCAGCTCCGCCCCTCTGCGCTTTTGCAGCAGATGAAGGGCAAGGTGTTCGAGATCTGCGTCCCCGAGGATCAGGTGGACGAGGTGCAGGATACCTATTTAGTGGGCAACATCCGCATGGATGACGAGGATCGCATCTGGGTCCGGGTCATTGACGATGAAAAGCCCCAGTGGGAAGTGGTGCAGGAAGTGCTGCCCTCACTGGAGGATGTATATCTTTATACCTTTGAAGAAAGGACGAGCAAGGAGGGAGCGGTATGAGAATCCTGACTGCTGAGCTTCGAAAAACCTTTACCCTCCGGTTCTTTCTCATTCTGCTGATCGCCGTGGCGGCAAACTTCCTGCTGTTCCGGCACAACATGTCCGGCAATTATTTCTTCTACGATCAGGAAGATTATATGAGCCTGCAGAAAGCGGTCATTGCCATGGGTGATGACGGCTATGCATGGCTGGAAGAACAGGTCAAGATGCTGGATGCCTGCCGGGAGTGGGAGAGCTATGACAGCATGGTGCAGAGCGGCCGCCCGGCACCCGAGATCACGGAAGAAATGCTCGCCTGCCAAGAGGTATATGAAACGGGCGAGTACCTGCGCTATACGGAGAATCTCTATTCCGAGCGCTCGCTATTCCGGGAGGTCCTGCAGCTGGTGCAGCAGGCCGAGGATCATAAGCTGACTTTGCAGGCAGCCATCGATGACGCCAAGACCAAGACCTCCTTTTCTATCTTTGCCAAGCCCGGTACCTTTGCCTACCGGAGCCAGATCGCTGCCATCGAACGGTTGGAGGGGCTGCTGTACATCCAGCCGAAATACGATATCTCCGACGGCGTGCTGAATTCGCAGGTGTCGGCAGTGACTGACCTGTTAGGCTTGATGCTGATTTTGTTTCTCTGTACGGAGCTGGTGGTGACGGAGCAGAAAAACGGCATGCTGCCCATCTTAAGAGCAACGAAACGGGGCAGGCTTCCCCTCATTGCCTCCAAGGCGCTGGCGACCTTTGTCCTTGCGTTTTTCGTGGTGGCAGCGCTCTGGGGTATGAACGCGGTGTACTGCGGCATTGCCTTTGGCTTCGGTGATCTTACAAGACCTGTCCAGTCCCTGGCCGGTTTTACCACCAGTACGCTGGAAATTTCCGTGGGCAGCTATATGGTGCTGTTTCTCCTTGCCAAGTGGCTGCTGTATGCGGCAGTGGGTATTTTGTGCCTTGCCTTTGGCTTGGTGTTCCAAGGCGCTATGCCCACATGGCTGGCGCTGGGGGGCTTCCTGAGTGTGGAGTATATATTGGTCAAGACCATCCCGGCTATCTCTGCGTGGAATATCTTGAAATATGTGAATATCAGCAACCTGATCTTCGATCTGGACTGGTTGTCGCAGTACCGGAATCTGGATTTCTTCGGCTATCCTGTGGATGTACTGACGGTGTCCTGCGTGCTGCTGGCGATTCTGCTTGTTGGCAGTATCGGCATTCTTTGCTGGCTGTTCTGCCGGCGGCAGGTGAGCATCGCCCTGCCGAAGCTGAAGCTCGGCTGGCCCAGGTGGCTGCCCCGGCCCGGCAAGAGCACGGCGCTCTTTGGACATGAGATGTGGAAACTGCTCATTGAGTGCGGTGCCATGCTGGTGCTGATCCTCATTCTGGTGCTGAACCTGCAGGAACCCAGATATGTCTATTACAGTACCGATGACCTTTACTATAAGAACTACATGGAGATCCTCCAAGGCCCGGTGACGGAAAAGACGGATGCGTTCCTTGCCGGCGAGGAAGAACGCTTTGCGCAAATACAGGAAGAGCTCAAGGAGCTGAGCAAGCTGGCGGCAGAGGGAAAGATCACTTCCTTTGAGCTGGAGCAGCTCCAGCGGCCGCTGAAAGCCCAGCTGGAGGCTCGGGATGTACTGCGCAATCAGGTGTACCCGAAAGTAGAAAGAGCCAAGCAGATGGCTGCCGAGGGGAAAGAAGCGTGGCTTGTCTACGAACCGGGCTATGAATACTTGCTGGGGCTGGATGAATACCACGATAAGACCGGCGCGGCGGCTATGCTCATTGCCGGCATCATCCTGTGCTTCGCCAATTTCTACCCGCTGGAAACCACTTCCGGCATGCTGCCGCTGCTGAATGTATACAAGCGGGGCAGAGAGAACACCGCCCGGTGCAAGCTGACCATCACGGCGCTGCTGACGGTTTTGATGTTCCTCATCACCCAGCTGCCGGATTACTGGTATCTGTTCCGGAACCACGGCTTCCCGGTGCTGAACGCGCCGCTGTGCAGCATGGAAGCCTTCACCGGCTGGAGCGACGGGGTATCCATTCTGGGCGGCATCCTCATTTTTGAGGGCCTGCGGCTGATGACGGCGCTGAGCGTCATGGCGATCGTGGTGACGGTGTGCTTGTGGACGAAGAACCAGATCGTCACCATGTCCGTTTCTGCCGGTTTGATCTTGCTGCCGCTGCTGCTGCACCTGCTGGATATCACCTTCCTCAATAAGGTCAGCTTCTACCTGCCCTTAAACGGCACAGGTCTGCTTGCCTATCAGGAAAGCGCCGCCAAAGCGCTCCTGTACTACGGCATCGTACTCATTCTCGGCGCAGTCAGCCTGTTCCTCATCTTCCGCTATGTGGGACATGGGTACCGGCATAAGCCGCTGCGGACCGGAAAGTAAGCTTCCATTTCTTTTCAGCAAATACTTGTTCGGGGATTTGCGCTGTGGTATACTAAGTACAGTGCTTTGGAAGAAAGTGAGATTCCCAAA
>JAZNGJ010000102.1:0-24281 GCA_045576415.1 Faecousia sp.
GTCGCTGGACTACTCGACCGAGTTGTGATATGTTGTTGCCGTATCCTATTCGGTTTGATTTGACAGAGCCGCACTCGGCTCGGAAAGGAAACGTGTAATGAAATCAACCGAAAGCAAAAATTTAATAACAGCCATATACTGCCGCCTGTCCCAAGAGGATGATCTGCAAGGCGAATCCAACAGTATCAAAAACCAAAAGTTAATCTTACAGCAGTACGCAGAACAGCACCGCTTCCCGAACATCCAATTCTACGTGGATGACGGATACTCGGGAGCGAATTTCAACCGTCCCGATTTCAAGCGGATGATGAACGACATCGAACACGGAAAGGTAGGAATCGTCATCGTGAAAGACCAATCCCGTCTCGGCAGAGATTATCTGCAAACGGGAATGCTGATGGAGATCACCTTCCCCCAATATGACGTTCGGTTTATTGCCGTCAACGACGGTGTGGACAGCGCTAACGGTGTAAGTGACTTCTCCGGCATAAAGAATTATTTCAATGACTTCTACGCTCGTGATACCAGTCGCAAAATCAGAGCCGTACAGCGAGCCAAAGGTGAGCGCGGAGAACGAGTCGGAACGACCATTCCATACGGATATATGAAAGATCCCAACAATCCGAAGCAGTATATCTCCGATCCCGAAACCGCGCCAATCGTAAAACGAATCTTTGAGATGTACGCAAACGGAATTGGCATCGTGAAGATCTGCGACAGACTGTCCGCTGAGAAGATCCTCTGCCCAAGCGTGTACGCCTTTAGGAAAAGCGGAAACAAATCGGGCAATCCCGATTTAAGCCGACCGTATCATTGGGCTCAGAACACCGTCCGCAAGATGCTGTCCAATCAGGAATACGTGGGAGACACTGTAAACTTCAAAACCTATTCCAAGTCCAACAAGCTGAAGAAAAGGTTGAAGAACGATCCCGAAAATATCCTCATCTTCAAGGACACCCACGAAGCGATCATCGACCGCAAAACCTTTGAGATGGTGCAACGGCACTTCGCCGGACGGAAACGCCCCGACAAGCAAGGTGAGATGGACAAGTATGCAGGAATCCTCTTCTGCGGTGAATGCGGCAAACGGTTATACCTTCACCGAGGGAAAACCGTAAAGCCGGAGAACAACAACTTCCAATGCGGCGGTTTCCAAAGCAGAACAACTGAATGCACCGCACACTATATCCGTGAGAGCGTTCTTGATACCATCGTATTGCACAACCTCAGAACCGTGACAGCCTTTGCAAGAGATAACCCCGACGAGTTCTATGCGATGGCAACACAGAACGGTGAGGCAGAAGCGGAAAAGTTCTACCGCAATGCCAAGCTACAAAAGGAGCAGCTTGAAAAGCGAATCCAAGACCTGGACAACATCATTCGGTGCTTGTACGAGGACAGAGTATCGGGAAGAATCACTCCCGAACGCTACGACTCAATGGCAAACGGATATGAGCAGGAGCAGGCAGAAAAGAAACGTGAGCTGCAAGAATTGGCAGAGAAAATCAGCGAAGTGGATATGCGAGATCGATGCATACAAGAATTTATCCGCAACGCCAAGCAGTATATTGAGATGCCGAAGCTGACACCCGAACTGCTGAGAGTCTTTATCCGCAGGATTGAGGTGTACGAAAAGTTCGAGAAATACTCACGAACAGCAGGAAACCCGATCCGCATACACTACGCCTTCCGACTTCCCGAACAAGAAGGAGTCCCTGCCATTGAAGTCCTCACACAGCCCACAGCAAAAACTGCATAAAAAGTAATAACCGGAAGGTTTTTACACCTTCCGGTTACATACCACCCACTAATTCTCCGTTAAGAACATCACGGAAAATGGTGGGGTTTTTCTTTGCTGTGTGAACAGGTGACGTGAACACAGGAAGCCTCCTACGATAGTAGGCGGTTTTTGGTTTCTTGCCCGCTAAACAGATATTAAGAATCTTGATTAAATCAAGTAATTTACAGCCTTTCTGTTCCGTGTGGATTGACACGGGAATATATAGTGCTTATTCTTACATTAGTACACTTTGGGAGGAACGGCATTATGGTTTATAAGGAATGTAATTTAAGAGAAATTTCTTTTCCATTAGGTGGAATCGGCACTGGCTGCATCGGTCTTGCCGGCGATGGTAGACTCGTTGACTGGGAGATTTTTAATCGACCAGCAAAAGGAAGCATCAATGGTTTCACCCATTTTGCAATCCGTTCAATTCAGAATGATCATATTACAGCAGCCATTCTTGGTGGCGATGTGCTGAAGGATTATCATGGCCAGTATTCAAAGACTAATTTTGCTGGCTACGGTCATGGCCCCTTTGACGGTAGACTATACGGACTGCCGCATTTTTCGGCGGTGGAGTTTAACGGCGAATTCCCAATAGCGTCTGTGTTGTTTCGGGACACAGCTTTTCCTGCGGAGGTAAATCTGCTGGCTTTTAATCCGTTTATTCCCAATGATGCTCAAAACTCCAGCCTGCCTGCGGCGTTTTTTGAGATTGAAGTGAAGAATACTACCCAGCAGGAAATCAAGTATCAGATTGCGTTTTCTGTATCGAATCCCTATGAATCTTCCCGGAATGTTGCCGGTGAAGGCAAGGGAATCCATCGAGTTACAATGTTTAATCACGCTGCGACCCCGGATGAGATTGGATACGGCGATTTGACTGTAGCTACAGATTGTGAAACTGTGTATACCCAGAGTAATTGGTATCGTGGCAGTTGGCCGGAAGATCGCATTGTTACTTACTGGAACGCGTTTTCGTCCGATCCTGTCATAAAGGAACGGAATTATGACGCACCGGGCAGAAAGGATACCTGCACTTTGACGGCAGAAATCAATGTTACTCCGGGAGAACGGAAAAAGGTCAGATTCCTGCTGACTTGGAATGTTCCCAATTGCTACAATTACTGGAATCCATGCACCCGTGAGGACGGATCTCATGTAACATGGAAAAACCATTATGCAACAGTGTTTGATAATTCCATTGGCACTGCGGAGTATGCACTGAGAAACTGGGATGAGTTGTATCACCGTACAATGCTGTTTAAAAATGCGTTGCATCAAACCACGGTTCCGGCAGCAGTACTGGATGCGGCTGCGTCGAATTTGTCGGTTTTAAAATCCCCAACTGTGATGCGACTTGAGGACGGATCGTTTTACGGATGGGAAGGGGTACACGAAACAGCAGGCTCTTGTGAAGGAACCTGTCAGCATGTGTGGAACTATGCTTATGCCTTGTGCTTCCTGTTTCCGGAACTGGAGCGGTCCATCCGTAATATCGAATTCCGGTATAATACGGATGCGGTGGGGAAAATGGAATTCCGTACCAGGTTGCCGCTGGGTAGGCAGGTTTCACCCACCAGACCCTGCGTAGACGGCCAGATGGGAACTGTGATCAAGTGCTATCGCGAGTGGAAGATCTCCGGCGATGACAATTGGCTGCAAAGCAACTGGGAAAATATCAAAAAAGTACTGGAGTATGCCTGGAGTTCTGAAAATCCCGACGGATGGGACGCAGACAAAGACGGTGTTCTGGAGGGAAGACAGCATCATACACTGGATACAGAACTGTTTGGACCATCCTCCTGGCTGGAAGGAATGTATCTGGCGGCATTAAAGGTAGCTGCCGAGATGGGAGAATATCTTGGAGACAGAATAAAGGCTGAAGAATATTTGACACTTTTCCGACAGGGTCGGCAGTGGATGAAGAACAATCTGTTCAACGGAAAGTATTATATCCAAAAAATCGACATTACGGATAAGGGAATCACAGACCGTTACGGCGCATCCGATTGGTATTGGAATGAGGAAGAGAAACAAATTAAATATCAAATCGGAGAAGGTTCGATTATCGATCAAGCGCTGGCGCAGTGGCACGCGGATATTTTGGGTTTGGGTGAGATATTTGATCCCAAGCAGCTTTCGGTGGCACTGGATCATATGATGCAGAATAATTTTAAGCACAATATGCGGTCGGTTGCAAATCTTTGGAGAATCTTCGCGGTGAATGATGAAAGCGGAACGATTATCTGTGATTATCCGGAAGGTGTTCAAAAACCAAAACTGCCGATCAACTATACGGACGAAACGATGACAGGGTTTGAATATGCCTTTGCCGGTCTTTTGTTCTCTCAGGGCAGGATCGCAGATGGAATTAAGGTGGTTGAGGCGGTACGGAACCGCTTTGACGGATGCAAAAGAAACCCGTGGAACGAATTCGAATGCGGCAGTAATTATGCCCGTTCCATGGCAAGCTATGCGTTGATTCCCATTCTCAGCGGATTCCGGTTTGATATACCCCGGAAGCACATCGGCTTTGACCCGTACCTGTCCGGGGATTTCTATGCGGTTTGGAGCCTTGCGGGAGCTTGGGGTGTATTTGAAAGAGAGAATGGAGTTGTCAGGATCTCGGTTTGTGAGGGAAGCATCACGCTACGTTCTATAGGCCTTCCGTTCTGCGATTCTGTTTTGTTGCTGAAAGTGGACGGAAACGATATGAAGTATCACTTTGCAGACGGAAATATTTGCTTTGCGGAAAGAGCCATTTCCCAAAGTTTGGAGATACAGTATGAATAGACAAAGAATAAGCATCTCAACAGCGGATCTGGCAAGGATATGCAATGTGTCACAAGGAACGGTGGACAGAGCGCTGAATAACCGTTCGGACATCAAAGCGGAAACGAAGCAAAAAATACTGGAGGCTGCGCGGCAGAACGGCTATCGGGAGCATGTTCAAGCACTGCCGGATAAGATCATAGGGCAGGTCGGTATCATTGTTTTCAATCTGGAGAATTCGTATTTTTCGGAGCTGATCACAGAAACAGAATATATACTGAGAGAAGAGGGCTATGGTACAACGGTTATGTTGAGCCATTATGATCAGCAGTATGAGATCGAGTGCATTCGCAATTTGTATAACATGGGTGTCAACGGAATCGTTCTGTGCTCTGTGAACAACGGAATAGAGTTCGAGAATTATCTGAAGCTGTTTGATATCCCAATTGTGGCAGTGGGAAACCGTGTCGCATCCCTGCCTTATGTAGGCATTGATGATTCTGCGGCAATGCGTGATATGACAGAAGCGGTCATTCTGGAAGAGCCGGAGCATATTGTCTATTTTTCGCCCGCACTACGCTATCCCAATGCCTTTGCTCAGAGAAGCAGGTATGAGGGGTTTATCAGTGCCGTGGGAAATACCGAATACAGTGTAGTTACAAGCATCGATGATATCAAGGAATACTATGACAAAAAGACAGCGATCCTGTGCTCCAGTGATTATTATGCTCTTAAGGTATATATGAAGGGCAGCAATGCCCGGATTTATGGTTTTGACAATATAAAGGCTCTTGAAAAATATCAGATCAGCATTACATCCGTTGGGTATTCTATGGCCCAAATTGCCAGAGAAGCTGTGGATATTATTAAGGGAAGCAAAAAGCATAGTGTATTTGTTGGGCACTATATCGCCCGAAAAGGATAAAAAGGGTCCGCATCCGAGGATGCGGCCTTTCCTATAGATTATTGTGTAGTATTCAATGCGGTTCTTGTTAGTTGTTATTCATCCAATTCGCTGATCAAATATAGCAGCCATCCCACCATCGGATTGTCATATTCATTTCGCATGCCGCTGCGTTCCTCATCAAAGCATTCATCGGTATAACCAATATAGACACCGCCGGGAATCTGCGGAACCGGTGGGAAGAATTCGCCGTATATTCCTCTGTGTGGAACATTGTATCCGACACCGTTAACGTTACTGGCGTCGAAACGGTTTGCTCCGAGGAGCCAGTCAAGTTGGCTGTATGCAATTTCTTCGTATTCACTTCGATTCAACAGTTTGCTTGCCTTTTTAAAGAATACTCCCATTGCTTCGATATCCAGATTGTAGCAGTAGCATTCCATTCCGTACTGAATTCCTTGCGGTTCTCCGTCAATATTACTTGTACCAGCGAAGTATTGTTTTTCGAAGACATTGCCCTTGTTAAATTCAGCATTTCGATATGCGTGGTAATTCTGTGTATAGTAACATACGGGGATTCGATTGTAAGAATTTTTCTTGCAAACTGTCCAATATTGCTCTGCAATGATTTCAATGGCTTCCACCCAAAGGGGGTGGTCCGGTGCCGACTTCCACAGCTCAGCGGCGTTTATAAGGGCTTGTGGGATTCCGGTGCTGAAGAAGTAACAATAATTGTTGGCAAGTTGTTTGGATCCTGCGGATTCCAAGAAGCAGCCCTTTGCGGCACCGTTCCTGATCTGCAGATGAAGCAGCTGTCGCAGAGCGCTGCAGGCATCGTCATAAAGCTTTTCAGATGGCGCGGTTTTATAGATTTCTATGGCGCTCAGAGCGATTCCGGCATATGTCATGGCGGAGGAATCGTAGAATCCACCGTAGTAATACTCCATTCCCACATGACCCAAAGGAGGATAGATCGGTAATATGTAGCGATTTTGCTTTGTTGATTTCATGAAATGGTACACTTTTTGAGCCGCGGACAAGCAGCTTTCAGCCATATGCTGATCCGGCGCGATGTTTGTAAAGTATCTGGCGCATAAAGAGAATAACTGGATTGCTTGATAGTGGCTGGGGGCAGGTGCCGGGCGATCATAATACTGACGGGGAAGCCACGCCTTACTGTAATCGCCGTAACCCTTGTTGATGTATTCTCCGCTATCGCCCTCGTAAGTAAAGGAACTGTCGAAGAGATATCCTTCATCGGAGATCAGCGCGAGGTAGTATTTAAGACTGTGCCGGATCTCGTCTTCAGTTATTTGCTTATCCCAGCTTGGCTTTTTACGCAATGCGTATTGAAGAAGACCGATCATGCCAAGGGAAGTGCCGAAGGTCCACTTACGCAAATCGCTGGATTGGTGGTGGCCGCCTGCAAGAGAGCGGACAGAACCGTCCTTTAGTACGATCCGGTCATCTTCGTGACAAACGCCGTTCCAACCCATTGGGTCACCGCAGCGCTGCCAGTTAAAAAAGTAGACCAGCATTCTAGCAACAGTGTCATAGGCGTTATCACTGACAATAAAGCAACGGCTTTTGCCCTCACAGGTGCCGAGACGGTAGATTCCCGGTTCTGTTAGTTTTGAAAAGTCGCCAATCTTTGCGTCTTCATCTAATTGGTCAGGGCCAAAGGAAGACAGCGGTGCGGTAAATACCGGTGTAAGCCTGCAGTCCAAGAAGCGGTAAACGGTGAACTCTGTCGCATCGCCGTGATATACAAGTCGTTTAGTGGCATGCGTGAGATAGCCAACGTGATTAATGATGAATCTGTTTTTAGACATAGCAATTTCTCCTTTATAGGTTTACAACATTAATGCGTTTTCCGTACAGAAAACCTTGTACGCTCTTAACAGTAATATCCAGAATTCTTTGTCTTGCTTCCAAAGGAGCCCAGGCGATGTGGGGCGTAATGATGCAGTTTGGCGCAGTCAGAAGTGGGTTTTCCCGGGAAATGGGTTCTGCGGATGCGACATCCACAGCTGCGCCCCGAAGCTTTCCGCTTCTAAGTGCCACGGCAACAGCTGCTTCGTCCAGCAAGGCACCGCGGGCGGTGTTCAGGAGAATTGCTCCGTCTTTCATTTTTGCAATGGATTCGGCATTGATCATGCCCTTTGTTTCCGGAAACAGGGGACAGTGCAGCGAGATCACATCGGATCCGGCTAAAAGCTCATCCAGTGTGACATACTCGAATCCGCTCCGCTTTGTGCGGCTGTATGCAAGAACATTCATACCGAACGCTTTTGCTATCTTTCCAACGGCCTGACCGATGGCACCGTAACCGATAATTCCGATGGTTTTGCCTGCCAGTTCCATCTGCGGCGTTTTCCAGTAGCAAAAGTCCGGAGAGTTTGCCCAATCGCCATTGTGAACGGATTCACTGTGCAGACCTACCTGATGGCATAACTCCAACAGGAGCGCAAAGGTAAATTGGGCAACAGAATCGGTTCC
The DNA here is from genome assembly GCA_045576415.1 of Faecousia sp. Lineage (GTDB taxonomy): Bacteria > Bacillota > Clostridia > Oscillospirales > Oscillospiraceae > Faecousia. The sequence continues at coordinate 7,962 of JAZNGJ010000102.1, forward strand.
GTAACCGGGAACATTACAGACCGGTATACCGCGCTCAGCTGCAGCTTTGCAATCCACAACATTGTAGCCTGTGGCAAGGATGCAGATCAGTTTAACAGTAGGGCAGCTCTCCAAAACGGTTCGGGTAATGGGTACCTTGTTCAGAATGATGATGTCGGCGCTGCCAATTCGGGCGATGGCATCTTGTTCTGAGTCTGTCCGATCGTAGTAGCGGACGGTTCCGAACTGTTCAAAACAATCCCATGACAAGTCGCCGGGGTTTAGCGCATGGCCGTCAAGAATAACGAGTTCCATTGGGAATCCTCCTTTTACTTGCAATTAGGCAGCGTGTTTGATATGATAAGAAAAAACTGTGGGGTATATTATGGAGATCGTTTACGCGGATAAGGATATATTGGTTTGCATAAAGCCACCCAGAGTGCTGTCCACCGATGAACCGGGTGGCGTTCCGGATCTGATCAGAGAAGCGATTGGCGATGTGGAAGCGGATATACGAACCGTTCATCGGCTGGATCGGGTGGTAAGTGGATTAATGGTTCTGGCGAGAAACGCAAATGCAGCATCAGAGCTTTCCCGGCAAATTCGCGAAAATGAATTTGAAAAAGAATATCTGGCTGTGATCCACGGTACCCCTGCGCAGTCTATGGGAAGATTGCGGGATCTTCTTTGGCGGGATAAGGCAAGAAAAATGACTTTTGTTGTCGAGAAGGCCGAAAAGGGGGCACAGGAGGCAGTACTTGACTATCGGGTATTGTCTTCCGCGGAGCGAATCAGCAAGGTCCTTATCCGGCTGCATACCGGAAGGACGCACCAGATCCGGGTGCAGTTTGCCAGTCGGGGTTGGCCGTTGGTAGGAGAGCGAAAGTATGCGCAGTTGGATGATCCCTGCGAGATCGCATTGTGGTCGCATCGCCTTGCGTTTCGGCATCCGGGAACCGGAGAATGGCTGGAATTTGCAAAGGAGCCGCCCGGGGAATGGCCATGGTGTATCGGTTGAAAGTATTATACCACAATCTTTTGTGTTTGCAATCATGGAATTGGAGTGACGAAAATGGCAAATTACAAGTTTTTTCAAAACAGTTCCTGCGAATATTTTCCCTGCCATCAAGTGAATGATCCTGATAATTTTAATTGCTTATTTTGTTTTTGCCCCCTGTATACATTGGGTGATCGCTGCGGAGGTAATTATACCTATACAAAAGAGGGAATCAAGGACTGTTCCGCATGCCTGATCCCGCACCGCCGGGAGAACTATGATAAGATCATGGAAAAAATGGATCTTGTAATGGAATTGGCAAAAAAGAAGCAGGAGACATTGGAATTACCTTGATTTTTTGCGTTTGGGCTGATATAATAAGCAAGCTGCGAACATGGAGATGTACCCAAGCGGCTGAAGGGTGCGGATTCGAAATCCGCTAGGCGCCGAAAGGCGTGCGGGGGTTCAAATCCCTCCATCTCCGCCAATAAGAAAGCCACCCCAAAGGGGTGGCTTTCTTATTGGCAAAGCCGGAGCGGAGGGATTTGATCCGATCAAATGCAACAGGCCGGTGGACTGTTGCTTGCCGCTGTGGTGCTCCGCGCAGCGAATTATAATCTTTATGATTGCCAGTGGCAATCATACCAAAGCTTATGGACAGCGGCAACACAATCATTTTCACCAAAGGTGAAAATGCAAATCAAATCCCTCCATCATGGGAGGCAAATGAGCACCCCAAAGGGGTGGCTTTCTTATTGTCAAAGCCGGAGCGGAGGGGGTTGATCAGAACAAATGACTGGAGATTTTGCAATATAATATTGCAAATAATGCAATTCCAACCATCTCGAGGAAAAATTAAAATGTATTTATAATCAATATTAATGCACAAAAGGAGCGTATGATTATGAATCCGGTTATTATGCATGTGAACTACGGCGAGGTGCGTTGGGATTCCTTTGGTAAGAATACCGTTGACGATATCTGCAAAATGGCGGCAGACATTGGTTTTGACGGTATCGAATTCCGCGGTAATCCTCCCAAGGAATTTAAAGAAATGCCCTTTATGGATTACATGGATCTGATCGTCAAGGCCAGAAAGAAATACGGCCTTTCCACACTGGTGTTTGGCATTATGGTGGAAAATACGCTCAGCGCAGATAAAGACGAGCGTGCTGCCGGTGTGCAAAAGGCTCTGGAGAAAGCGCGGATCGTCAATGAACTTTGCGGAACCACTGTCTGCAATACCTTTGGCCAGTTCATCGGTTCTCCCATTCCCACCGCTCCTAAGGGCGCTGTGGAATTCAACGGCAGCGCTGCCGCAACGGAAGAACAGTGGAAGCTGACTGTAGACGCTTTTCAGCAGCTGGGTAAGGGCTTGGAGCCGCTGGGTGTCAAATTTGCTTTTGAGACCCACATGAACTACATTCATGATCTGCCGGCAGCTACCAAGAAGCTGGTGGATCTGATCGACAGCCCCAATATTGGCATTAATATGGACTACGGCAACACTGTCTATTTCCCGCAGCGTCCCACGCTGGAGGAGGCAATCGAAATTTATGGTGACAAGCTGTTCTATACCCACCTGAAGAACTCTATGCCCCTTGCTTCCGGCGGCCGTATGGCAACCGCACTGAGTGAAGGCGAGATCAACCACCGGCTGTATCTGAAAAAGCTCCGTGAAGTTGGCTTTGAGGGTCCCATTGGCATTGAAGCACCCCGTCCGGGCGACCGGGTATGGTTTGCCCAGAAGGATCTGGAATACTTCAAGGCAGTGCGGGCTTCCATCTAAAACCTGTATAAAACGGACCTTGTCGAAAGACAAGGTCCGTTTTATGTCCGATCACTACATCCGGTATTTATTCCTCCAGCTGGGTGATTATATGATGGCAGTTGAGGATCTTTTCGGTAATGTTGCCTTTTGAAAAGTAGTAATGGTTTGCAGCTTCAAAACCGATGGAAGCATCCCTGTTCATCAGCGCCAGCATTTTTTGGGCAAGCAGTAGTTCCTGCTGGGCCATGTCCTTCATCTGGGACTGATTACCGGCCGCCCGCGCGCGATAAAACCGGATCTGATTCAGGCTGGAGCGGAACTGGCAGTAAGCGGCGTTCGCCATGATCCACAGTTCACTTCCGTTATCCGTAAGCAAGGCAAGGCCTTCCTCCCACTTGCTGCAAAGCTTGGCGAATTGATCTTCAAACACATCTTCCGGATAAATGCTGCGCCATTTCTTCAGATCATCGTAGGCATAGCAGGTCATGGTCGCCTCATAGCCGGTTGGTTCCAGGAACAGAGGATTTCCAACACCGCCGTTGGTGGGACCAAAGTACAACACATCGATATGGAAGGGGAATTCCTGAAAGGCCTGACTGAACAGCTTTGTGGCAGATTGTTCCTGCTCGGTTTCCAGAGAGAGCCCGGATCCCGTTTGGCAGTGTTCGTAGAAATATTTTGCCGCGTGCTGGATATTCCGGGAGGGGTAGCCACCCAGTGTCCAGCTCAGCATCAAATTTGTCACACCTTCGTCTCGAATCCTGCGGATGTGCTCTTCCACCAACGGGTAAACAGGGATCGCCGGGACAGTGGAACATTCCCATGTGGTATTGATCTGTACCTTTGCCGCAATTTCCAGTCCCCGAGCCTTGGCGGCATTCCATTCCCGTATGGCCTTTTCGCCGGGGCCTATGATACTCATGGAGTAATCCCGCACATAACCTTCTACACCGCCGAAGCTGTAAGTAATATCGGTTTCGCTATTGCACATTAATATGACATTATCCGGCAGGTGGTTGATGGCATCCATGTTGAATTCGTTCCAACCCCAGCTCCAGGCAATGACCTTGATGGATGGATCGACCTTGTGAGCGCCTCTTTCGATGCAGGAAAGTACCTCGCCGATCACTTCTCCTTCGCTGCGTTTGCTGCAGCGTGGGCAGGTGCAGGTCTGCCGGGTGGAGTGGGAATAGCAGTTGGTAGGGTATTCGGAGCGGGTAATAGTGAGAATACCGCCGATTTTCGGTACATTGCGGCAAATGTATTCCACGCCGTTTGTCAGATAATCCTGTACTTCTTTTGTAGAAACGCAAAGGCAAATGTGATTTTTGTCCCGTTCGTGGCCGCGGATATGGGGATGCTTGTCGAAAAAGTTGGGAGGCATGTTTCTGGGTTCATTCAAATATAGAAACAGTTTGATGCCGTATTTTTCACATCGCTCGGTAAAGGCGCGGAATCGGGCGAGCCGTGCCTCGTGCCCTTTGGAAAGATTGGGCTCAAAGGGATAGGGGGAAAGACCGTGGAGCACACCCGGGATCCATAGAGCGTTGATGCCTGCCTTTTGATAAGCTTCCAGCATATCATCGGGACAGAAGCTTTCGCTGTCTGTGTCCAGTGCGTTCTGGTAAAGACTGGAGAAACCGTAAACCATACGGGTATCAAAAACCTGCTTACCGGAAAACTGGAGAGGCTCCATGTTATACCGGAAGTCAAAGGGCTCTGCTCCGGAGGTGTCCGTGGCCAGCATGATTTTTCGGATCAACCTGGTCTGCTCGGCTTCCTCCTGTGTCAGTTCTCTCCATTTGACGGGGGCACAGACGGGTTTATCCTTCAGCTTGATATCCAGAAAATCCTCTTCCCGCAGGATCCTTGCCAAAGTGGGGGCATCCGTATCCAGCAGGGATAGCAGCTGCTCATATGGAAGAATATGCCACAGGCTGCGGATGATGGTGATATAGCCCTTCCGGAGCCAGATATCCGTAGTGCAAGGATGCAGCAGGCCCATGTCTTCAGCTGCCTTGCGCACATTTTCTTCTGTGGTATCCAGTATGGATGCAATTTTGCTTGGATGAACATACTCATAGGCCCGAAAGATGAATGCCTGATGGCGGGTAGGGAAGTGAGGGAAACGAATGGTTTCTTTACCAAGTTTCGGTAATGCAAATTCCATAGTGCTACCTCCTGTTGCCTGCCGGATTCCACAGAGGCCGGCTTGACTCAATAATAGCACACTTCAGGTGAATATCAATAGTAAATTTATGCGTGGAAATTGTAGAATCGTAACTTTTGAGGAAACTTTGCGATGCAGAATGTGTGTTCTGCAGTGTGTGAGATTCTTGCTGACATCCGAAGGTTTTCATATTTTTATTCTGGAAGTGCATACTAACTGCGGTGATGAAAATGAAATCGATTTGGATGGACACAGCTCACATGCCTGCCTTTGAACCGTTGCAGGGGGACACAAAAACAGATGTTCTGATCATTGGCGGCGGAATGGCGGGGCTGCTGTGCGGCTACTATTTAAGGCAGGCGGGTGTGGATTACAGGCTGATCGAAGCCAATACCGTCTGCAGCGGTGTGACCGGCTGCACGACAGCAAAAATCACTTCTCAGCATGGACTTGTTTATGATAAGCTGCTGCACCGTTTCGGTACGGAAATAACGCGGCTGTATTATGAAGCCAATGAAGCGGCACTGGCGCGTTACCGTGAGCTTTGCAGCGGCATGGACTGTGATTTCGAGGAGAAAGATTCGTATGTATACGCCCGGGATGATTTTCGGAAGCTGGACCGGGAACTGTCTGCGCTGGAAAAGATCGGTGCATCTGCCCAGTTTGCCGAAAAGGTGGGACTGCCCATTCCCACAGTCGGTGCGATCCGGTTTCCCCGGCAGGCGCAATTTCATCCGCTGAAATTTGCATCGGAGATCGCAAAAAACCAGCGGATTTTTGAGCACACAAGGGCACTAAGCTATGAAGGAAACCATGTAATTCAGACAAATCATGGGAAGATCCGCGCGGAAAAAATCATAGTTGCCACCCATTTTCCACTGTTCAATAAGCACGGGAGCTATTTTCTGAAGCTGTATCAGCACCGATCTTATGTGCTGGCTCTGGAGAATGGACCGGATGTGGGCGGCATGTATGTGGATGAGAGTAAAACGGGCCTGTCCTTCCGAAATTATGGAAATAATCTGCTTCTGGGAGGGGGAAGCCACCGAACCGGAAAGCAGGGAGGCAATTGGGAGGAGCTGCTTTCCTTTGCTAAGCAGCATTACCCGGATTCCAAGGCCTGCTATAAGTGGGCAACGCAGGACTGCATGTCATTGGACGATGTGCCTTATATTGGCCAATATTCTCCCAATACCCCCGGCGTTTTTGTAGCCTCAGGCTTTAACAAATGGGGGATGACCGGAGCTATGACAGCGGCTATGCTTCTGTGTGATCAGATTCTGGGAAGAGAAAATCAATATACGCCGGTGTTTTCGCCCGCAAGGAGCATCCTTCGTCCCCAGCTATTGTGCAACGCATTGGAATCAACGGTAAATCTGCTGACACCTACGAAGCCCAGATGCCCCCATATGGGCTGCGCGCTGAAATGGAATCGGCAGGAGCATAGCTGGGATTGCCCCTGCCACGGGTCCCGGTTTGACGCACAGGGAAAACTGCTGCAAAATCCCGCGAACGGTGATATGAAGCAAAAATAAGCAAAGGGAAGCGCTTCGGCAGTAAGGGCTTGATTTTTCCCGAAAATGGAGTACAATGAGAGAAACCTTTTATCGGGAGCTGAGCGCTTATGAACAAGACCTATATACCTGCCGGTTACCGTCCGGTACTGGATGCGTATGATACCCAGCGGGCCATTGCCTATATCAAACAGACCTTTCAGGAGGAATTTTCTTCTGCGCTGAATCTGAAGCGTGTCTCTGCGCCTTTGTTTGTTACGCAGGAATCCGGACTGAATGACAATTTGAACGGCTATGAGCGGCCGGTTTCTTTTGATGTGCCTGCGGTGGGAGCTGATGCTCAGGTCGTCCACTCCCTTGCGAAGTGGAAGCGTCTTGCACTGAAGCGTTACGGCTTCAGTGTCGGAAACGGCCTGTATACCGATATGAACGCCATCCGCAGGGATGAAGAGCTGGACAATATCCACTCCATTTATGTGGATCAGTGGGACTGGGAGAAGGTCATTACCAAGGAAAACCGGAATCTTGAATATCTGAAGCTGATCGTCCGGGCGATCGTCAATGCCATCTGCAACACCAATGACCGGCTGCATGTCCGGTATCCCCAGCTGCGCACGGAGCTGAGCCGGGATGTGTCTTTTATCACCACCCAGGAACTGGAAGATCTGTATCCGGATCTGACCGGCTCGGAAAGAGAGAAGGCATACCTTAAGGAGCACCCCACTGCCTGCATTATGCAGATCGGCGGCAAGCTTCGCTCCGGAAAGCCCCATGACGGCCGCGCGCCGGACTATGATGACTGGAATCTGAATTGTGATATTTTCTTCTGGGATGCGGTTCTCGGCAGAGCGCTGGAGATCTCGTCTATGGGCATCCGTGTGGATGCCGAAGCGCTGGACCGCCAGCTGAGCCTTGCAGGCTGCGATGACCGGCGGGAGCTGCCATTCCACAAGATGCTGCTGAACAATGAATTGCCTTTGACCATTGGCGGCGGTATTGGCCAGAGCCGCTTAAGCATGCTGATGATGGGCTGCGCGCACATTGGCGAAGTTCAGTCCAGCATCTGGGATGCCGAGACCGTTGATATTTGTGAAAAAGCAGGAATTCCGCTGCTGTAATCAAAAACGGACCGCTTATGCGGTCCGTTTGCTTTATGTTAGGCGTATTTACTGACAATGTCCTGCATAGCTGAGAATTGCTCCTCCATATCCCGCACAAGCTTGAAATGCGTCCGACACCGGTTGAGATTGTGCTCCGGATAGCGGATGCGGAAATAATGGTCACCGTCCAGATAGTCGGTCAGGAAGCGAATGCCGCACTCCAGCGTCATCAGACGGGCGCCCCAGGGAAGATATGCGATCTCTTCCTGCGTCAAAGAACCCTGGGTACCCTTCAGATAGCCACGGGTATAGGCTTCAAACAGGTCGATATCAAAATGGACTTTGGTCAGATCGGTTTCATCTTCTGTGCAGTGATTTGCACCGAATCGGATGGAATCACCAAAATCGTTGATGGAAAGACCGGGCATGGTGGTATCCAGATCAATGACGCAGATGCCCTTTCCTGTGGCGCGATCCACCAGAATATTGTTAAGTTTTGTGTCGTTATGCGTGACCCGGAGGGGGAGCTTGCCCTCCCGCAGCGCTTGCATGGCAACAGAACAGTCGGCCTTTCTCGCCATTACAAAATCGATCTCCGCCTGCAGATCTTTGGCACGGTCCATTTTATCCGCATTCAGCGCAGCGAGAAATTTTTGAAACCGGTCTTCGGTGTCGTGGAATTTGGGAATGGGCTCATGGAGCGTTTCGGCAGGATAATCCCGAAGCATATACTGGAACTTGCCAAATGTGTAGGCGGCTGCCTCAAATAGCTCAGCATTTGCGAATTGATAGCAATTGGTGCCCTCAATAAAGTGGGTGAGCCGCCAAACCTTACCGTTGCTGTCTGTATGATAGTCCTTACCGTCTCTGGTCTTGATAAGACTCAGTGTTTCCCGCAGGGGATCGCCGCCCTCTGTGATGATCATATTCCGAAGATAACCGGTGATGCCCACCATGTTTTCCATCAGTTCCTCAGGGTGGGGGAAAGCAGCAGTAGAAAGACCCTGAAGGATAAAACGGATACAGTCACCGTCCTGAGGCTGACAGAGCACGCAGTATGTATCGTTGATATGGCCCTGACCGTAGCGTACGGCACCGACCAGTGTTTTGGGGAAATCATAGGCAGCCAGAACTTCTTCTAAAACGGCTGTATTTTCGGACAGATAAATCATAGGATACATCCTCCAAAGCGATGATATATGCATTCTAATATGCCTCCGGAAGGATTGCAACAGCTTTCGCGTACCGTCAGCGGTTTCGGAAAAAACGAAGTTGTTTTTGTAACATGGCGGATGGTTATCGAGTGTCCTTGGTGGGGGCGCAGCCAAAATGCTTTACATATGCACGATAGAAGCTGGAATAATTGGAGAATCCGCATTGGGTCGCATAAATGTGGGTGGGGTTTTCTCCGGCTTCAATGAGCTGTCTTGCTTTGATCAGCCGCTTGGTGGTAATATATTGCCACACAGTGGTGCCGGTGGCATCTTTGAATAGGCGGCAAAGCTGGGTTTTGCTGAGATAAAACTTGCTGCAGATGTCATCCAGACAGATGGGGTCTGTCAGATGTTTGTTGATGAACCGGATCACGCGGTATTCCGTTGTATCGGCGGCTGAATCTTCCTCCTCGGAACGGGCCAGATGAATGCGCTGCATTTCGTTAAGCAGCGGGATCAGACCGGCAAAAATATTGACCCGGGAGTCACCGCTGGGAGCCATCATACAGTCGAAATAGTGTTCGCTGCTGCCGCCCAAGAAGTCGCTGCCCTTAAAAAGATTGTGCTTACCCGGCTTGCGATTCAGAATGGACAGCAAAAGCTGTCCGTTTGGGTCGATCGCACGGAGGGCTTCCGTGTTGAAGTGCAGATTTTTTCGTTCATAGGGGTATTTGGGATTGGGCACGATCAAATGGGATTCCGTAGGCTGCATCACCAGAAGATCTCCGCTTTCCAAAGGATATTCGCTGCCCTCGATACGGAACACACCACGGCCACGGACGAAGTAATAAAGCTCCGCTTTTTCGTGGGTATGCATGTGAAAGATAGATGGATCGGGCTGCTCCGTTAAAGTGTGAGAGAGGGAAAAATCCTTGTCACCGTATGAAAAGAAAGTGCTCATAATCATCACCTAATGAAAGTATACCGCAACTTGAAAATAATTGCAATATATTATTGGGAATATTTGCAATGTTATTGTAAATGTTTTTGATGTAAAATAGTTTTACCACAATATGAGGAGGTATGTTCCCATGGGGTTTAAGCTTGCGGCCTTTGCCGATGAAAGCAGCAACAGTTTCTTAGGTCAGGTCGATGCGCTGAAGAGAAACAATTATCAGTTTCTGGAGATCCGGAATCTGGACGGCAAGGGCGTTGCCCAACTGACCGTTGAGGAAGCGAAGGAAATCAAGAAGATGCTGGGAGATAACGGCTTGGGCATTTGTTCCATTGGTTCTCCCATTGGTAAGATTGCAATTGATGGCGATTTTGATGCCCACATGGAGCTGTATAAGCACACGCTGGAGCTTGCCAATATTTTTGGTGCCAGCTACATGCGTCTGTTCAGCTTCTTTATGCCCAAAAATGAGGAACCGGAAGTCTATCGCGATCTGGTTCTGGAAAGAATGGGCGTCATTGCCCGTACTGCCAAGGAATTCGGTATCACTGCCTGCCATGAAAACGAAAAGGGCATTTACGGTGATATTGCCCGGCGCTGCCTGGAGATGCACAAGGCTGTTCCGGAACTGAAAGCGGTATTTGACCCTGCTAACTTTGTGCAGAGCGGACAGGATACTTTGGAAGCATGGGATATGCTGCATCCTTATGTAGCGTACATGCATATCAAGGATTCCATGCCCGATGGACGGAATGTATCTCCCGGGCAGGGTGCCGGACGTGTTAAGGAGATCGTTGCCAAGTATGCTGCGCAAGGCGGCACAATGCTGACTCTGGAGCCCCATCTGTATGAATTTGTGGGCCTGAAGGGCTTGGAGCAGGAGGATGACCAGAGTCAAGTCGGCGGCATGGCCTTTGAAACTGCAGAAGCTGCATTTGACTATGCAGTCAAAAATTTGAATGAGATTTTGGAGGAGATCAAATGAAAATCGGTGCACAGCTGTACACAGTCAGAAATGCATGCAAGGATCTGGACTCCTTTGCTGAAACTCTGAAAAGAGTAGCCGATATGGGCTACACCACTGTTCAGGTGTCCGGTACTTGCGAGTATGATGGCCAGTGGCTGAAGGATGAACTGGACAAGAACGGCCTGAAGTGCGTGATCACCCATCCCGGCAATATGCTGGAAGATCTGGATGCCCTTTGTGAGAAACACAAGATCTTTGGCTGCAAGAATCTGGGCCTTGGCTCCTATAATTTCCGGGGTGAGGACTACGAGGAGGTTTATCCCAAGTTTTTGGAGCTTTATAAGCCCGTCGCACAGAAGATCAAGGAAAACGGCCAGTACTTCATGTACCACAATCATGACTTTGAATTCCAGCGCTTTGGCGGCAAGACCATCATGCAGCATATTGCTGAGGATTTTGCTGCTGACGAGCTTGGCTTTACTCTGGATACCTTCTGGGTGCAGGCCGGTGGCGCGAGCATCGTCGAGTACATGGATATGCTGAAGGGCCGTCTGCCTTGTATCCATCTGAAGGACTTTAAGTATGCCCGTCTGTATGCTCCCATCGGTGAGGGCAACATCAACTTTAATGCCGTTATCGCAGCTGCTGAAGCTGCCGGCACAGAGTTTTTGCTTGTGGAGCAGGATGACTGCTACGGCGAGGATCCCTTTGACTGCCTGAAGCGCAGCTGTGAGTATCTTAAGGCCATGGGCCTGGAATAAGGAGAGAATTATTATGAAGAAAATCAGACTTGGTATTCTTGGCGTCGGCAACCAGGGCTCTATGTACGCCAAAAAGATCCTGGGCGGTGAGTGCCCCGAATTTGAGCTGGTATCCGTTGCAGACAAGAACCCTGACCGTATCGAATGGATCAAGCAGAACTTTACATCTGACCTGAACTTCTTTGCATCTCTGGACGAGATGCTGGACAGCGGCACCATCGATGCCTGCCTGATCGAAGTTCCTCACTACGATCACCCCGGCAGCGCCATCGCCTGCATGCGCCGCGGTGTCCATGTGTGCGTTGACAAGCCTGCCGGTGTTTACACCAAGCAGATCCGGGAAATGAACGAAGAAGCAAAGAAGCACGATGTGGTCTTTGCCATGATGTTCAACCAGAGAACCAACCACATCTACCGCAAGATGCACGAGCTGGTCCATTCCGGTAAGTACGGCCGTATCCGTCGCAGCAACTGGATCATTACCAACTGGTACCGTCCCCAGGCTTACTATGATTCCGGTGACTGGCGTGCAACCTGGTCCGGCGAAGGCGGCGGCGTTCTGATGAACCAGTGCCCCCATCAGTTGGATATGTGGCAGTGGATCTGCGGCATGCCCAAGACCGTTTCCGCTCATATTAAGTACGGCCAGTGGCATGACATCGAGGTCGATGACGATGTTACCGCTTATGTTGAGTATGAGGATGGCGGTACCGGCGTATTTATCACCACTACCGGTGATGCTCACGGCACCAACCGATTCGAGGTCCAGATGGACAAAGCAAAGCTGATCGCTGAGAATGATCAGCTGACCGTTCTGGAGTACGAGCAGAGCGAGCCTGAATTCACCAAGGTCAATACCGCTCCCTTTGCAAGACCCAAGGCCAATGAGATCGAGCTGGAGACTGACGGCTTGCATACTTCTCACATGGGCGTTATCCGCGCATGGGGTGGTGCGATCCTTCGCGGTGAGCCTCTGGTTGCTGCAGGCGAGGAAGGCATCAACGGTGTTACGCTGGCTAATGCCATGTACCTGTCCGACTGGCTGGGCAAGAAGATCGAACTGCCTTTCGACGAGGACCTGTACTATGAAGAGCTGATGAAGCGTGTGGCAACTTCCCGCAGAAAAACCGGCGGCAAGGCTGTGTTTGTTGATATCGGCGGTACCTACGGCGGCGCGAAGTAATCAGAGAATGATCGGATAGGAAGGAAAAAAGACCCCATAATCGACAGAAAATAAAAATCTGTTGGTTATGGGGTCTTGCTATATTTTGCAATTTGGTGTACTATAGATTCGGTTCAATTGTGTTTTGCATAACACCATATGGATAGGAGTGGTTATTTGTGATTTCGTGTACAGAGTTTATTCCTGCTTACAGTGAACTGTTTACCTATTTGGATGAAAAGTACGGCCGCCCTGAGGTAGAAAAATTCTGGACATATCTGTTTGAGCCTACCGGTAAGGGTATCCCGCTGATCAATTTCGCAAGAAAAAACGGACTGCGGGGTTGCTGGGAATACTGGGAAGGTACGCTGACGGAGGAAGCTGCCGACTGCGTAAAGTACATAAATGACAAAAAAGGCTGGATCTACAGCGAAATGCGCTATTGTCCTTCCAAGGGTCGCCTTCTGGAACTGGAAAAGGAGATTGGCCTGAAGCCTTATTACGATTACTGCGGCCACTGCGACTATTACCGTGCAGCTCTTAACGAAGTAGGCCTGGATTGGGTTCGCCTGCATATGCATGTGGATGAAGCGAAATGCTCCAGCTTTATTTACGATCCCAAGACCTTTAAGGGTATGATCGAAATGAGCGATGATGTGGAGATCATGGACATCAAGCCCGGTGAACATGAATATTTTCATCCGGACTTCCACAGCAGCTTGAATATGGGCATTCACTATGTTGCCAAGGAGCACGGCTTGGATGCGCTGAAGGAACATTTGACCATCTACACCAAGCATGTCTATATCAAGACCATCGAAGCCATGAAGGATGATCCGTTGGGCGCCATCGCCGCCAGAATCGCCGAGACCTACCGCCTTGAAAAGGCTGAAGATGTTCTGGAGATGGTAAACGACGGAAATAAGCTGTCTGTTAAAATCGCTTACTGTCCGGCAGTCAAGCATCTGCGCAAGACCGGCAGGGAAGTGAGCCCATGGTTCCGCTACAGCACGGAAACTGTGATGCAGACCCTTGCTGATATTGGCGGTCTGCAGTTTACCATGGATTCTTATGACGAAGAAACCGGCGCGGCTGCATATAGCTTCGCCCGCTGAATTAATCAAAAGGAGTAATGGATATGAATACTTTAAAGGCCGGCTTTGGCCGGGTAAATGTTACCCCCATGATGGGCATTAATGTCCGCGGCTATTTTAAGCCCCGTTATGCCGAGGGTGTTCTGGACGAGTTGGAAATCAATGCTTTGGCACTGGAGTGCGGTGAGACCAAGGCTGTGCTGATGTGCATCGATAACTGCGGTATTACCAGAAAGGTTCTGGATGGCTACCGCAAGCATGTTTCTGAAGTTACCGGAATTCCCTTTGACGGCATCTTTATCTCTGCCACCCATACCCACACTGGCCCCGGCCCTGCTCTGGAAGGTGACAGCGCAGAAGATTCTCTGGAAGCAGAATATGAGCGCCTCCTGTTCCACAAGTTTGCGGATGCTGCCCAGTTTGCACTGGCGGATCTGAAGCCTGCCAAGATGGGCTACGGTGTGGGTCAGGCCCCCAACATTGCCTTTGTCCGCCGCTTCCGCATGAAAGATGGCAGCGTTAAGACCAACCCCGGCGTGGATAATCCTGATATCGTGGCTCCTATCGGCGATGTGGATGAGCGCGTGAATGTGCTCCGCTTTGACCAGGAGAGCGGAGAGAGTTTGGTTCTGGTCAATGTGGGCAATCACCCCGATGTTGTTGGCGGCAGTTTGATCTCGGCTGACTGGCCCGGATTCCTGCGCAGAACCGTGGAAAAGACGCTGGATAATACCAAGTGCATCTTCTTCAACGGTGCTCAGGGCGATGTGAACCATGTCAATGTTCATCCCAGAGGCGGTTACCTCAACGATATGTTTATGGACTTTGATGATGTTGCCCGCGGTTACGGCCATGCCCGCTACATGGGCCGTGTGGTGGCAGCAGGTGTCCTGCAGGCCTTTGATAAGGTAAAGTATGAGGATGTGAATTCTCTGCGCTTCCTGCAGAAGGATATCGAAGTTCCTTCCAATAAGGCAAATCCCGAGGATCTGCCCGAAGCCCGCAGGATCAATGCGCTGCATGTTGCCGGCAAGGATGATGAGATCCCCTATACCGGCATGATGCTGACCACGGTTGTTGCCGAGGCCGGCCGGATGCTTCGCCTGGAGAATGGTCCCGACAGTTTTGTTATGCCCCTGACCGGTGTTGCTATTGGCAATGTGGTTATGGTTGGCATTCCTGGTGAGCCGTTCAACGGTGTGGGTTTGGGTCTCAAGGAAACAGAAGGCTGGGATCTGATTCTGCCTTGCTGCCTTACCAACGGATCTGAGGGTTATTTCCCCATGCGCGATGCCTATGATGAGGGCGGTTATGAGGCCAGAAGCTCCGACTTCAAGGCCGGTGTTGCCGAACTGATCATTGAAGAAGGCAGAAAACTGATGAATGAACTGAAGTAATGAGGTGAATGTGATGACAGCAATTATTAATGCAACACTTGTAATGAAGGATCACTTGATTCCGGATGCAGTGCTGTTGATGGAAGATGGAAAGATCAGTGCATTTGGAAAGAAGAAAGATGTTGAGATTCCTGCAGGCTGCCAGATCGTTGATGCGGAAGGACTGTATGTAGGCCCCGGATTTGTTGATATTCATACCCATTCCGATGGTAAGGTGTTCTTCTATGATGATCCCAAGGCAGTAGGCCACCATCTGAAGCACGGCACGACCACGATTCTGGCAGCGCTCTATTTCAGTATGAATACCCAGGAATTTGTGGATGCCATGGGCAAGATCCGTACTGCTATGGAAGACCCTGACTGCAAGAACCTCTGTGGTATCTACATGGAAGGCCCTTACATGAATCCAAAATTCGGCTGCGACCGGGAACACAATCCCTGGAACGGCCCCGTGGATAAGGAAAAGTATCAGCCGATCATTGACGCCGGCTGGGATATCGTCAAGGTTTGGGGTCTGGCACCCGAGCGGGAGAATATCCTGCAGTTTGTTCTGGATGTAAAGGCCAAGAATCCTGCCGCAGTGTTTTCTGTTGCCCACTCTGAGGCTTCTCCCCAGCAGGTTGAGGCGCTGATGCCTTATGGCCTGCGGATCGGCACACATCACACCAACGCAACAGGTGACCGCATCTTCTATCCGGAAGTGCGCGGTGTGTGCGTGGACGAAGCAGTTAACTATAACCGTGAGATCTATGCGGAGCTGATCTGCGACAGCATGGGTATCCATGTAGATCCCTACATGCTGCGTCTGGTACGGAAGATCAAAGGCGACGACCGGATCATTCTGATCTCCGATGCGTATGCCTGTGACGGCCCGATTCCTCCTGGATACGACGGTGTGGACGATATCAACTTCGACTGGTCCGGAGAGATCGCCGGCTCCAAGCTGACGCTGGATATTGCCTGCCGGAATGCGCTGAAGCATCTGGGCGCTTCCGTTGTGGATGTGTTCCGTTTTGCTTCTTACAATCCTGCTATGGCGGTGGGATTCTATGACCGTGGTGAGATCGCGGTCGGAAAACGTGCTGACCTGGTGATCGCTGATCACTGGATGAAAGTAAAGAAAGTTATTTTTGAAGGAGAAGTGCAATAATGAATATCATTACCGATCCCGCAACCAAGTTCAGCTTCAATCCCGCTGAGTTCGTACCCTTCAAGGACCGTGAGGTCTGCGAGCGTGTGCGCAAGATGAGCGGCGTAGAGCTGGAGCAGAGAGAGCCCTGGTGGCATCCGGAGTTCAAT
>JAZNGJ010000103.1:0-3369 GCA_045576415.1 Faecousia sp.
GAGTTTGTTGATGCCTACTGCTGCTAAAGTACCCATAACGGTGGAAATAACGGTTGCAGATGCTGCAAGAACCAGCGTGTTTTTTACGGACTCCAAAGTATTTCTATCTCGGAGCAATTCTTCATACCACTTCCAAGAGAAACCGGAAAAAACGGACAGACTCTTACTTTCGTTGAAAGAGAAGATCAGAAGCACCACAATCGGCGCAAACAAAAATCCGAAGATGATTGCACTATATATTTTTGCGGATAATTTCATGTTACTCACCTCCGTAAACATACTTGGCAGCCACATATTTGACGATTGCCATGCCCACTAACAAAATAAGCATCAGAATAAAGGCAATGGCGGCTGCAAAATGAAGATTGTTTGCAACGTACTGACCCTCGATGGCATCACCGATCAGGAAAAACTTGCCGTTACCCAATTTCTGAGAAATATAGAAGGTACTAATGGAAGGAATCAGCACCATGGTGATACCGGACACTACACCCGGCATACTCAAAGGGAAAACCACTCTTCGCAACACAGAAACAGTTCCGCAGCCCAAATCTCTTGCAGCTTCCAACAGTTTTACATCCAGCTTTGCAAGAATCGAATAGATAGGCAGAACCATGTAAGGGAAATAATCGTAGACCATGCCAATGATAACTGCTGTTTCCGTACCGATGACATGGATCGGATTCAAACCAACCTTTGTCAAAATACCGTTGATAATACCCGTATCCTGCAAAATGGTCATCCATGCGTAAGTGCGAATCAGAAAGTTCATCCACATGGGAATCATAATGAGTGTGACCATTGTTTTCTGTGTTTTCTCTTTTGCTCTGGCCATGATGTAGGCGATGGGATAACCCAAAACGAGGCAAGCCAAAGTGGAGATCACCGCCAACTTCAAAGATCTTCCGAAAATCAGCAAATAGGTTCTAACTTCCGTGGTTGTACCATCATCCTGGATCATATTGCTGGTAGCCGTAAAAAATCTGGTTATGTTTTCCGTGGTGAAAGAGAAGCTATTATCGGTAAAAGCATAGTAAGCGACAAAAACCAGTGGAACGATCACGAACAGCAACGACCACACGGAGTATGGGGCGAGTGCTGCACGGTAGGTGCCTTGTGTTCTGGAAATGCACGATTTTTTCATTCGTTTTCTGCACCTCCCGGGTTGGAGAGTTCCTCGAGTTCATTGGAGAAGGAGGAGTAGTCACCGAACATTCCGGAATATTTGGACTTCTTCATAATGTGAATCGCATCCGGCTCCAGAGTGATTCCGATATAGGCACCTTCTTCAACGGGATCGGTAGTTTGAATCATCCACTTAAAGCCTTTAATATCCACGATAGCTTCATTATGGACACCCATAAAAGTAACGGAGGTTACAGTACCGCAAAGCATTCCTCTTTCCGGTGCAACAATGTCAACATCCTCTGGACGGATCACAACATCCACCGGCTCATTGCGAGCAAATCCGGAATCCAGACATTCAAAGGTCTGTCCGGCAAAAGAAACCCGGTAATCTTCCAACATAACGCCGTCGAGGATATTGCTTTCACCGATGAAGTCTGCAACAAAGGCATTCACTGGCTCATTGTAAATATCGCTCGGAGTACCGATCTGCTGGATTTTACCCTCGCTCATAACCACGATAGTATCAGACATACTGAGTGCTTCTTCCTGATCGTGGGTAACGAAGATAAAAGTAATGCCTGTGTTCTTCTGAATCTTCTTCAGTTCCTGCTGCATATCCTTGCGCAGCTTCAGATCCAAAGCACCCAGGGGTTCGTCCAACAGCAGAACCTTCGGCTCGTTAACAAGAGCTCGTGCAATAGCCACTCTTTGCTGCTGACCGCCGGAAAGGCTGGTTACTCTGCGTTCTGCAAAACCGGAGAGCATGACCATAGAAAGCATTCGATCAACCTTTTCCTTGTTTTCGCTCTGGGGTACTTTTCTCTCTCGCAGAGGGAAAGCTACATTTTCAAACACATTTAGGTGGGGAAACAGGGCGTATTTTTGGAACACTGTATTTACATGGCGCTTGTGGGGCGGCACATCGTTGATTTTATCCCCCATGAAGATCACATCACCTTCATCCGGGAATTCAAATCCTCCGATGATTCTCAAAGTGGTAGTCTTGCCGCAACCGGACGGTCCAAGCAATGTGATGAACTCATTATCGTGAATGTCCAGGCTGATACAGTCCAACACCGTTTCATCCCCAAAAGATTTGGAGATATTGCGTAGCTCAATTATCTTTTTCATTCTCTTTTCTCCTTTTTTCTTTGCTGCATAAGTCAGCACAATTCCGAAAAGAGCACAAAAAAGTGGCATGCCACTTCCGCAGCATGCCACTCGTAAAAATCATATGATAAAGATTGTCCAATTCGAGAATCCACCCCTCCTATATCCGCCAATGGCGTAGAAAAGAGAGAAAGGGTACAAATAGATTCAATACCCCCACTTATGACGGTAGTGGTACTATACTGGAATCAACCGGAATCACAATTAGATCAGAGTCTATATAGCAAAGATACTTTTACTACTCTTATTGATCATTTCACAAGTTCATGCCTGAGGCACTTTCGGTTATAAAGTAACCAACTTATAAAACTGAGCTTTTAACTCAACCAATAAGGCAACAGAAGTTGCCAACTGCCTTTACGCAGTTCGCGGCTTTTGACCCGGCTGTCCGTATGGTCTTAGCCAATGAATCATCGGCGGTCAAAATCTTGCTTCGGAAACACTGTTCCAATTGAGATTATTGAAAGAATACACCCAAAAATGACTGATGTCAATATGCAAAACTAAAATATTCAAAGGTTTAGCCAAATGGAGTTTCCGCAATCAATACCTATTTTGTACCATAGGAAAAACACCTGATCGACGGCATTTTGCCAGCGGTCAGGTGTTTTTCTTTATGGATGATTCTTCTTGCGGAATGCTTTGACAACGATTTCAACAAAGTCCCAAACGGGCTGATCCAGCCACTTATCATAGAGGATACACATGTACAATGCCTGGTGCCAGTTATGTAGGGGAATAAAACGGATGCCGGGGCGGTTTTCCACGCATTCATTGGGGACAAAGGCGATGCCCATGCCGTTGGCGACTAGATCCAATGCAGCCCGAGCGGTATCCACGGTACAAACCTCGGCTTCATCTGTGGTCGCACCGGTAGTCCATTCCTGGAAACTGCGTCCTACATCGTAATTAAATTCAACCTGCCGTTCGCCAACCACATCCTTGGGATTGATAAAATCCCGATCAGCAAGCGGGTGAGCCAGAGGAACGGCAACGAAGAAATCTCTCTCATACAACTTGCGGAAATGTAGGCTGCGGTCTCGGTCAGAGGAGTCTACGATCGCCATATCC
>JAZNGJ010000104.1:0-5635 GCA_045576415.1 Faecousia sp.
TGCGCTAAAAAAGAAGCATGTCATTGCGAGGGCAGCTGTGCTGCCCGTGGCAATCTCCCGGTACCATCTATAGAAACGCTAAGCAGGATCGGAGATTGTACCAGGAGATTCCCACGGCCCCTTTGGGGCCTCGGAATGACATGGTAGACGGAAGATTGCCGCATCATTTGTTCTGCTACCGTAAACGCTCATTTCTCTTCCGTTTTCGATCCGGCGAAAAAGGCTTCGATTTCCGCCTTGGTGGCCGCCACGCTGCCCTGCTGGAAAGCAGGTTTTCCGCCGCCGCGGCCGGAAAGGGCTGCAGTCAAGGCTTTTCCAATGGCTGTCAGGTCCGAACACCTGCTGACCATGCAATAGCCGAAACCGCCTTCCTTGGGCGCAAACACCGCGGCATACCCCCGGCAGCCTTTCGCGATCCGGTCCGCTAGATCCCGGATCTGGGCGGATTCCAAAGGCGTTTGCGAAAAATGCAGCACATTTTCTTGGTTTACATAACTTCTCGAAATGCTGTCAAACAGCTGCATTTGCAGCCCTGCTGCGCGGTACTTTTCCGCCGCCAGTGCCTCATTCATCTTCACCGCCGCCGCGGCTGTTTCCAGCATTTTGGCGGAAAACGCCTGAGATACCTGCCGGTTCTGCTCCCACACGGCAGAAAGATACCGGTACGCCGGCGCGCCGCAGACCATCTCCATCCGGACGCCCTGGTGGAACTTGATGCACGATACGATCTTAATAAGCCCGATCTCCCCGGTCATGGCCACATGGACACCGCAGCAGGCGCAGCTGTCATATCCCGGCACTTGGACGATCCGAACCGGCCAGGGCAGCGTCTTCTTGGTACGGTACACAACGCCGGGCAGCTCCTCGGGAGACGGATACCAGCATTTTACCGGAAGATTCTTCCACACTGCTTCATTGGCTTCCCGCTCAATATCCGCAAGCGCCTCCGCAGGGATCGGCGTATCAAAATCCACTTCCACAAATTCGCTGCCCATATGGAAGCCCACATTGTGGCAGCCGTAGCGCCGGTTCAGAATGCCGGATAGGATATGCTCGCCGGTGTGCTGCTGCATCCGCTGAAACCGCGCTTCATAATCAACGGTTCCGGTGACCTCTGCTCCAACAGGCAGCGCACCGTCACACAAATGCAGGACCTGTCCGTCCTGCTCCTGCACATCCAGCACCCGGACACCGCCCAGCGTTCCCGTATCGCAGGCCTGTCCGCCGCCCTCGGGATAGAAGGCGGTGGCATCCAGCGTCACCAGATATCCGCCGTTTGCCGATGCACATTCCGTGACCCGGGCGGCAAAGGTCTGCAGATGGCAATCTTCATAATAAAGTCTTCGGGTCTCCATTCTCACGCCTCCTGTGGTTTTGCGGTCATTATACCACAGCTTTTTTCCCGATGCAAACCCAATCTTTCTGAAAGAAAGTTGAAAAAAATCTGAAAAAGCACTAGCCTTTCCGGTACCTTTCATGTAAAATAATTATGAACAACAATATGAGGAGGGATATTATGCCTTCAACATATGCCCACTACCGTTTCGGTGTGGCACTGCTGCCCACCATTCCCGCGGACGCACGGCGTACCATCCAGCGGTTCCGCCGGCTTTTTGATGTGGGACTCCACGGGCCGGATATTTTTTACTACCGCTCCCCTTTGATGAAGGCCGGCGCAGGCTTTCTCGGAATTCAGTACCACGAGCAGACCGGGCAGGAGTTTTTTCAGCGGGTCTGCCGGTTTGTGCGTCTGGAGCGGTCAGAAGCGGCTCTTGCGTATCTGTACGGCGTTCTGTGCCACTACTGTCTGGATACTCTGTGCCATCCCTATATCAAAGAGCAGGCAAGCATCAGCGGTGTCGGCCATTTGGAGATCGAAACGGAATTTGACCGGTATCTTCTGGAGAAGGATGGGAAGATCCCGCCCCACACCCAGGACTTAAGCCCCCATCTGCAGCTGACCCCCGGCGAATGCGAAACCGTTGCAAGATTCTATCCGCCTGCAAGCGCCGCCAACATTAAAGACTGCCTGCGGGGCATGACCCGGATCATCAAGCTTTTCAGCGCACCGGACGGCCCACGCAGAAGCATGGTGGAAAAGGGTGTCGGCCTTATGGCCAAAGAATACAGCGGACTTCTGATGACCACCTCACCCAATGCCAAATGCTCCCACCTGAATCCCATGCTGATGGAGCAATATAACAAGGCGCTGGAGCTATTCCCGGAAATGCTGAGCCAGCTGCAGGCTCACATGACCTACAGCGGCTCCTTCGGAGAAGAATTTGACGCCATTTTCGGCTAAAGAAAGAGAGAACTGCAAATGAAAGAGAAATTCAAGCTTACCGGGCTGGAACGCAGCTGGATCCTGTATGATATCGGCAACTCCGCCTTTACCCTGCTGGTTTCCACCCTGATCCCCATCTACTTCAATTCTCTGGCAGGCTCTGCCGGTGTTAACAAAGATCTTTACTTAAGCTACTGGGGCTATGCCGGCTCCATCTCCACCATTTTGGTTGCCATCATCGCCCCCATCTGCGGCGCTCTGTCTGACCGGCGGTACAAAAAACCCATCTTCCTTTTGACCGTGATCTTGGGCTGCATCGCCTGTGCGTGTCTCGGCATTACCACCCACTGGCTGGCATTTCTGGGCATTTTCATTCTTGCCAAAGTAGGCTTCCATTCCAGCATCGTATTTTACGACTCCATGCTGCCGGAAGTCACCACGGAAAAGCGAATGGACAATGTTTCTTCCCTTGGCTATGCCTATGGCTACATCGGCTCCGTAATCCCCTTCGTGCTGTGTCTGGTGCTGGTGCTGTTTGGCGAAAGCTTCGGCCTTTCCATGGGCAATGCCATGATCCTTGCCTTCCTGATCACCGCAGCATGGTGGGCGGTTTTTACGGCTCCCCTGCTGAAGCGCTACCGTCAGACTGCCTACATGGAGAAAAAAGGTACGGCAATGGGCGACACCTTCCGCCAGCTGTTTTATACCTTTAAGGAAGCGAAAAAGGAAAAGCATGTATTCGTTTACCTGATCTCTTTCTTCTTCTTTATCAATGGCGTGTACACCATCATCGATATGGCAACCGCTTACGGTTCTGCCCTCGGTCTGGACTCCACCGGACTGCTGCTGGCTCTGCTGCTGACCCAGATCGTGGCCTTCCCCTGCGCCATTATCTTCGGCAAGCTGTCTGCCAAGTATGATACCGGCCTGCTGATCAAGATCAGCATCGTTTGCTACACCGTCATTACCCTGTTCGGCATGTTCCTGGTAAGCCTGTGGCAGTTCTGGGTGCTGGCTGTGCTGGTGGGTATGTTCCAGGGCGGCATTCAGGCCATGAGCCGCAGCTACCTCGGCAAGATCATCAAGCCCGAGCGCAGCGGCGAATTCTACGGCCTTATGGACATCTGCGGCAAGGGCGCTTCCTTCGTGGGCACCACGCTGGTGGCCGTGGTCAGTCAGGCAACTGCCGGTGTTCAGCTGAATATTTTCGGCATCACGCTGCAGAACGAGAATATGGCTGTGGGCTCGCTGATCGTTCTGTTCATCATCGGCTTCTTCCTGTTCTGCAAGGCTGATAAGCTGAACAAGGAGCGCACCGCTGTATGACCAGACTTTTACTTGTACGCCACGGCCAAAGCGAATCCAACATTCACGGCACCTTTACAGGCCACATGGATGCGCCCCTTTCTGAACTGGGTCTTGCCCAGGCCGCCTGCACCGCCCAGTTCATTCTGGAAAACTATCACGTTGATGCCATCTACAGCAGTGACCTGCAGCGGGCATATGTTACAGGACTGCCTGTAGCTGAAAAACTGGGTCTGCAGATCCATACCGATAAAAATCTGCGGGAGATCTACGGCGGCGATTGGGAAGGCAGGCACTTCTCCACACTGTCCGAAACCCATCCGGCAGAATACGCTCTCTGGCAGCAGGATATGGGTAATTCCCGCTGTCCCGGCGGGGAATCCGTGGCGGAGCTTGCCGATCGGGTCTGGGAATGCGTAATGGAGATCTGTGAGAACAATCCGGGAAAAACCGTGCTGATCGCTGCCCACGCCACCCCCATCCGGGCCATCCAGTGGATGACCACCGGAACACCTCTTTCCTTTATGAAGCAGATCCCGTGGGCCAGCAACGCCTCCGTTTCGGAATTTGCCTACGAAAACGGCAAACTGACTCCCGTAAAGCTCTCGCAGGACGGGCATCTTGCCGATATGAAGACCCAGCTGCCTGCCAATATATGATCCAAGGGTGCGCTGCAAAGCGCACCCTTTTCCCGTTGCGCTCCTACATTCACAAATTATTTACGCATTTTTCCAAATTCCCTCTTGCTTTTTTGCGCTCCTTGGGTTATTATATGTTAGCACTCAGCTAAAAAGAGTGCTAAACACTGTAGATAAAAGCAGGCGGTACGCCGACCTGCGGTCTAAATATTCAGTTTGGAGGCATATGTTATGAAGCTCAGACCCATGGCAGACAACATTCTGCTGAAGCAGCATGAGGCTGAAGAGACCACCTCTTCCGGCATCATTCTGGCTACCACCAATAAGGAAAAGCCCGCCATCTACGAAGTCGTTTCCGCCGGCCCCGGCACCAAGGAAGTGGAAGTTACCGTCAAGCCCGGCGACAAGGTCGTGGTTGGTAAGTTTGTCGGCAGCGAGATCAAGCTGGACGGCGTGGAGTACAAGTTCGTCAAGCAGGATGACATCCTGGCTGTCGTGACTGACTAAGGAGGAAATGCACTATGGCAAAAATGATCATTTACGGCGAAGACGCCCGCAAGAAGCTGCAGTCCGGTATCGACCAGCTGGCCAATACCGTTAAGGTCACTCTGGGTCCCAAGGGCCGCAATGTTGTGCTGGGCAAGAAGTTCGGCGCTCCCCTGGTCACCAATGACGGTGTGACCATCGCCAAGGAAGTAGAGCTGGAGGATCCCTTTGAGAACATGGGCGCCCAGCTGATCCGCGAGGTCGCTACCAAAACCAACGACGTTGCCGGTGACGGCACCACCACCGCTACCGTTCTGGCTCAGGCCATTACCCGCGAGGGTCTGAAGAACCTGTCCGCAGGCGCTAACCTCATGGTCATGCGCAAGGGCATCGACAAGGCTGTTGCCGCCGCAGTGGAAGCAATCAAGGCAAATTCCGTTCCCGTTTCCGATTCCGCTGCTATCGCAAGAGTCGGCGCTGTCTCCTCCGGTGACGAGGCTGTTGGCGCTCTGATCGCCGAGGCTATGGAGAAGGTCGGCACCGAGGGTGTCATCACCATCGAAGAGAGCAAGACCGCCGAGACCGGTCTGGATGTCGTTGAGGGTATGCAGTTCGACCGGGGCTATATCTCCCCCTACATGGTCACCGATACCGACAAGATGGAAGCGGTTCTTGACGATGCTTATATCCTGATCACCGACAAGAAGATCTCTTCCATTCAGGAGATCCTGCCCATTCTGGAGCCCGTTGTCAAGGCCGGCAAGAAGATGATGATCATTGCCGAGGATGTGGAAGGCGACGCTCTGGCAACGCTGCTGGTCAACCGTCTGCGCGGCAATTTCAACTGCGTCTGCGTCAAAGCCCCCGGCTTCGGCGACCGCCGCAAGGAAATGCTGCAGGATATCGCCGTTATCACCGGCGG
>JAZNGJ010000105.1:0-14210 GCA_045576415.1 Faecousia sp.
ATCACCAAAAAACATGAGAAAGTCTGCATATTTGGGGCATGCACTTGACTTTTGAAAACCGGTGCGCAATGATACAGACAGAAATGAAAAATGGAGGTACTGCTTATGAAGAAATTGCTTGCGGTCATACCGGCTTTTGTGCTGACACTGGGCCTGTGCGCCTGCGTCCACACTCCCAATGTGGAAAATACAGCTTCTTCTGTGACATCTTTCGTTGCTGATATTACAGGTGATGTGCTGTGTGACAGCAAGGTATCTGTGGAGGTTCCCGAAGAGGCAGGTGGTATTGTTTCCTGCCAGTGGTATGTAGGCGGAAGACCTCTGCAGGGTGCGACTGACCATACACTGCACATTCCGGCTACCGCTGGGGAAAAAAAGCTGAAGGTTGTTGTACAAACGCAAAATGGTACTGCCGAAAGCGATGAGATCACAATACAGGGAACGGAAGGCGCAACCCGAAGTATGGCAGGGCTTTACTATGATATAAAGATTATTGGCAGATGCGTTATTGCGGGCGACATTGTTACCGCTGATTTTTCCGGCAGCGGTTTCGAAATGAACCTGAATATAGCCGGCGGTGATGTAAAATTGGATTTTTTTGCCGGACAAAATTTGTATTTGGCTGTTTATGTTGATGGAGAACTGGTGGATCGTCCATATTTCAAAAGCGGTCAACAGACTCTGACGATTCCGGTTCCCCGTGGCGATCACACATTGAAGGTGCTGAAAGAAACGGAAATAACAGGTCCAAATATAAACCTGCAGGCACTGACCTTTGATGGTCAGGTTTTGGACCGCCCGGATGACAAGGAACTGTTTATCGAGTTCATCGGCGATTCCATTTCCTGCGGCGATGGTGCGCTGGGTACATATACTGCAGGTCAGGCATGGTCGTTGGAGGATCACTCGGCAACCAACGCGTTCCCGTATTATACCGCGCAGGCGCTGGATGCGGATTATTCCGTCGTTGCCCGGGGCGGCATCGGTCTGGTCAACAAAGTGAACGGAATTCATATGCTGTCCCTTTATCCCAGAGCAAACGTCTATCGCAGCGATACACCTTATGTGCATCACCGAACCCCGGATATTGCGGTGATCGCTCTTAGCAGCAATGATAAAAAACACGGGGCCGCGGACTTCCGCAAAAATCTGGAAGCTATGATCGATATGCTCCGCAGCACGCATGGCGCGGATATGCAGATCGTATGGTTGGGGCAAACGGAAGAGCAGTACGATGCTGCGTTGGAGATCATAAAGGAACGCGAGAAAACGGACAGCAGGCTGCATGCGCTGTTCTTTGATTACGGCGGCAGCGGCTCGGCTGCGCTGGCTACGCAGACGGAAGGTCATCCCAACGCCGCGGAGCAGAAGGAACTGTCGGATGCGCTGGTGAAGTTTTTGAAGGAAAAAGGCATTGTTTGATACATGATCAGAGAAGGAGCGATTCATATGAAGAAAGTATTTGCTGCGATTTTGGCATTTGCGCTTACACTGGGTCTCTGCGCCTGCGGAGTGGATACTCCGGATGAAACAGTAGGGTCTACTCCGGCAGCGACCACCACGGTCGCGCCCACTACCACGGTGCCGCCCGCCACAGTCCCGTCTATCGAGGGTGTATTCAGCGCGGGCTACGGCAAAACGGACATTACACCGGAGGAAAGCGTACCGCTTCGGGGCGACGGAAAAAGCGATCTGCGCATCTCGCAATTTGTGCTCAGTAACCTGTACGCCACCTGTCTGGCGGTTACGGATGCCGACGGGAATACTGTCTTGCTGTTTGGCTTGGATCTGGTCAATTACTCTCCGGATATCATGCCGCCGATCATGAAAAGCGTCAGTGAGGCCACCGGTGTGCCGGTAGGAAACATCTGCTTCTCCGCCAGCCATAACCATTCTGCACCGGATATCGACAACACTAAGCATGACAGCATTGTAAAATACAACAAAATGCTGGAACAGCGTCTGGTGGAAGCAGCGGTTATGGCGATGAGCGACCGCCGTCCTGCCGAAATGTTTGGCGCAACGGTGGAAACGGAAAGCTTAAACTTTGTGCGGCGCTATCTATGTAAGGATGGCAGTTACCTCGGTGATAATTTTGGCGGCGGATCTCTGCCGGTGGCCCATGAGAGCGAAGCGGATGCATCGCTGCAGCTGATCAAGTTTGTCCGTGAGGGTGGCAAGGATATTATTATGACCAACTTTCAGGTCCACCCTCTCCACATAGCATGGGGTTTGAGGACGGCGGTCACATCGGATGTGGTGGGTCTTTACCGGGATGCCTTGTCCGAAAAGCTGGACTGCGAGGTGATCTACTTCACCGGCGCGTCCGGAAATATCACTGTCACCACAAGGCTGTACAACGAAAAAGAGGTGTCTTACCTACAGTACGGAGAAACCATGGCAGGCTATGCACTCAGTGCGGAAGAATCGTATCGGCCCATTGCCACCGGCAAGGTGCAGGTCAGCACCTATGACTTCGCTGCTGAGGTCAACCACGATGCCACCGCTGAGCAGGCGGCGCTCTGTAAGGATCTTTATACCCGCTGGGGGGTCGGCGAGATCTCCACGGAGGAACTGATCAAGATCGGTGCGGACAACGGGATCACACTGCATAGTGCTTTTCATGCCAGAGCGATCTACCAGCGCGCGGAACTGGAGGAAACCAATCCGCTGGAGATGACGGTGTTTTCCTTCGGTGACGCGGGCTTCGTTGTGGCACCCTATGAGATGTTCGATACGAACGGCGTGTTTATCAAGGAGAATTCTCCCTTTGAAATGACCTTCATTGCCACACAGGCAAACGGCTACCACAGCTACATTCCTTCCAAGCTTGCGTGGCCACATGGCGGCTACGAAGTGGACAACTGCAGGTATGTGGAAGGCACTGCGGAGGCCCTGGCAGACCAGTATGTGGCAATGCTGACGGAGCTGTACCAGAGCAGATAGTCAGAGGAAATACAAAAAACCGTTATCCCCCTCGGGATAACGGTTTTTGCGGTCAATCGGCAATGCCCATCCCGTCCGGCGCGCTCCTAATAAACCGGATAAGGTCCTTCATGCTGCCGGAGATGTGACTTCCTTTTTTTCACACAAGGCTCACCTGCGTGGTCATGGGCGGATCCAAAGGGATGCCCACAAGGTCGGGGGTCGATCGCAGAAGAAATTCAAACATAAATCCCGTAGCCGTATTGCCGGCGATCATATTCTGCACGGTGGAAAGCTGGGCGGTGTCTAACAGTATATTCGGTGTGCAGGGCAAACGGGAAAACTCTCCCAGTATCCGTTCGGTCTGGAAAAAGCTGTGCTTGAAAAGCACCAGCGGTTCGTCCTTCAGTTCTTCAAGCCGGATGGACTTCCGACCGGCAAACCGATGGGCTTTGTTGACGCAGCAAACATTCTGAAGCACCGTCAACGGTTCCGCGCACAAATCACTGCCGAAAGGATGGGCGTGGGGCAGAAATGCCATATCGATCTGATTGTCCGCAAGCAGCCGCTTCAGCCCGCTGCTGTCATCCTCCTGGATCCGTACCTGCAGCTGGGGGTACCGATTAAAATGCTCGTTATATAAAACCGGCAGCACCAGTGAGCCAATCATGGGAGGAACACCCAGCTGCAAAACCTTGTTTCTGCTGCCAAAACTCCCGGGAACGCTTTTGTTCCCGGGAGTTTTTTGTGAGATAAGGTACAGCTTTATCAAGCTGTGTAATTGTAAGAACCAACCGCGCAAATGCATTCTCCGTTGATCTTCAGCCGGAATGCTTTCCCGTCCTGTCCGTGTACGCTGCAACGGACGACCTTGCCGTCCGTCCACTGGGCAGACACTTTGAAACCGCCTCGGGCGATCAAGCCCTCAAAGCTTCCCGCTTTCCATCTGTCCGGCAGGGCAGGAAGGATATCGATGCATCCGTCATGGCTTTGCAGAAGCATTTCTGCGATTCCCGCCGTGCCGCCAAAATTGCCGTCGATCTGGAACGGCGGATGGTTGTCAAACATATTGGGCGGCAGGTCCATTTCCTTTGCTTTGGCGATTTCTTCCGGTGTTGCATAAGCCATGTCATCACCGCCCTCTGTCCTTGATCCTGGCTTGCTTCTCTGCCATTTCCGTGGCATACTCCTGCGCCTTCTCCCACATGCTGTCCATGTGCCCGGTGCCACCTTCCTGCCATCTGTCCAGGATCTTCGCCAAATGGTCTTTACCTTTCAGCAACGTCTTTGCCTGTTCGTCGGACAGGTTGTTGTTTTCAAAGGTCAGCAGCACATCTTCCATCATGGCATACTTATAGGCATTTTCGATGATGACACTGGGAGGCTGACGCATAAGCCAGTTCTTGTATGTCTCATGCTCCCTGTGCAGTTTCCAGTAGAGTTGTGTGTTAAGCTGTTCGTTGGTCATACAGTCCTCCTTGAAAAGAAAAAGCCGAGGGATTCCGTAACGGAACCTCTCGGCTCATGAAGAAATATTGTGTGGGGATGCTTTGCACCACTATTCGCCCATGCGGAAGATACGAATCAAATTTAGAAGTGCTGTTACAGCATAAATTTGTCAACAGAAATATCCACGAAATCTACACGGTTGTCCTGTAAAAACATGACCATATAGATGGGGTAATAGGTAATCTTTCCTTTTACCTTTACATTGTCATAACTGAAAACAAAAGCTTCCGGAATTGCGTATTCGAGAATTTCCATTACATTATCCAGAGCTGAGTGCTTTTCATAGTCCTTGCCACTTTTTACTTCAATGGGAAGCACTTGGCCACCGTGTTCGATGACAAAATCCAACTCGCCCTTTTTCTTGCTGTTGTAGTAATACAGCTTGTAGCCGTGTGCATGAAGCTCCTGGGCGACTACATTTTCGTACATTGCACCTTTGTTAATGTCCTTATCCTTGCTGATGATCTTTAGCTTGCAGGACTTGCCATATAGCGTTGTCAGCAGACCCACATCGGACAGAAACATTTTGAACAGAGTATTCTTTTCATTAAGCAGCAACGGCACTGTTGGCTCAGTGGTATTAAATGCTGCCAATGCGACTCCGGCCTTCCATAGCCATGTGAAGCTGTCCTCTATGCGGTCATAGCGCAAATTTTTTCTGAGATCGGCAATCATAAACCGCTTGTTTTTCTCGTTCAGTTCCGCAGGGATCAGTTCATAGATGTTTGTGATGAGCAGTTTCCGGTTTTCTTCCTCGTATTGGGTGAAGTCCACCTTATACTGTTCAATGATCGCACGATGCTCATCCATCACATCGTCAATGTTGCCGGTATCGCGATATTTTTTAACCGCTGCAGGCATGCCGCCAATAATCATATAGAGATTAAACATCTCCATGATTTTTCCGTGGATTACTTCGTCAACGGGAGTCTTGGTTTCAAAAGCGGTGCGCAGTTTTCCAATCAAAGCTTCGCCAACATTAAATATCTGTAGAAATTCCTCAAAATCCATGGGATACATATTGAGTGTTTGCAAATAACCTACAGGGGCAGATTTCAAATTGGTGATCTCCACACCCAACAAAGAGCCAGACAGCACATAGCGGAATCTCTTGTCATCAACCAGGAATTTGATCTTTGTGACAATTTCTTTATACTTCTGGATTTCGTCGAAAAAGAAAACCGTCTTACCCGGAACAATCCGCTGATCACTGAATAGCGACAGCTTCAAGATCAAATCATCGATCCCGGTTGCGTTAGCCAAAATGGTCACTATCTCCGGCTGCTTGATGAGGTTGAACTCAACATAGTCACAACCTGCCTTCTTCAAGCATTTACGAATAATATAGGTCTTGCCAGCCTGTCGAACGCCGTAAACAAGCAGAGCCTTTTCACTACTTTCAATCCAGTGCATAATATCTTTCTCAATCTTCCGCCTTAACATCGTCAACACCTCCATAGTGCTTTGTGCGTTTTCTATGGATATTATACATTGGTTTTGACACTTTTTCAATAGCGAAAACCTTCGCAATTTGACATTTTTCCTTTTGCGATGCTGAAGAGTTGATCCGCAATAGGGTAATACTGCTATCTACCGCATTGCCCCAGACATCCCATCCGTCCGTTTCCTGCCGAGCAAATTGTTCAATCTGGGACAGGCCGCCCATGCCATCACCTTGCCCCTCTGTCGGTGGCAGGTCTGTCACAGTCATCGTCAGCACGATCTCCGTCAACGATCTCATTTTCCTTCTTATCCAAGTTAAGCAGGATGTTGAGTTCGTCCAGACGGGCAGATTTGAATGGCGAGATCGCTGGCTCCAAGATACTTCAGCACCTCTGCAAACAGGGAAAAATCGGTTGCAACGGTTTCTCCTTTTGCAATGTCCAGTTTGTCCCATGCACCATAGTCATTTCCAAGAATAATTCTGGCCAGAAAGTTCTCAATGGCCGCACTACCACCCTCTTCATTGCGAACAATACGGGGGTAGGTGGATGCGCTTCCACCGGGATTTTCATAGTTGAACCAAAAGTTCTTCCAGCCTGTCCAGGTAAATTTACAGTTATCGTCTTTCAAATTCTCTGTAGGGAAATGGTACACATAGGGATAGGAAGGCCAGCGTGCTTTTGCGATAAAGGTGTGAGGCGTAATAGTAAAAGTGTCAAAGACCGTTGTTGCAGTTGCTCCCAGATCCTTTCCGGTATCATTCCAGGGAATTGCTTTTCCTGTCTTCAGGGTATCAATGACATTCCCGTGAGAGTTATATCGGTTATAGCACTCATCGTAGCGATAGTAGACAATCTGCATGGTAACGCCAACAGCAATCATGTTGTTAGAACCGTCGCCTGCAGAGTTACCACCACCATCGCCGCCATCGCCGGTCTCAGAACCAGAACTACCGCCTTCGGAATCATCGCTGGCAGGACTGGCAGCGAACATCATAATCTCCGGGGGCGCTTCTGAGGGTTCTTCTGCTTCCTGCACCGCTTCTTCGTCTGTAACCGCTTCCTCTGTCACAGGCTCAGTAAGGGTTTCCGTTTCGTCGGTCGGCGCTTCCGCTATTTCTGCCGGGGGTTGTGTTTCCGTGGTTTCCTCTGGTACAGCAGGGTCAGTTGCATCTGTCGAGGGTACTTCGCCCTCGTCAATTTCTGCCGCAAATGCCGTTACTGCACCAAGGGGAACGCATGAAACCGCCAGTGCAAACACCAGCAGAAGCGCCATGATTTTTTTCATTGCGTTCATTGGTTTTCCTCCTTCTTCGGAAAATAAAAAAGCCTCTTGATGTACGGAAACACCAAGAGGCTTTAGGGGTATAGGGATTATTCTTTTAGTTCGCCGCAATGACGACATACCCATTCGTCATAGGCAGGTTTATCTACGATCCATTCGTCCACACTACCAAATCCACCGTGATCGAAAAGAGATTCTGCCGGTGGGAAGGAGGCAGAATGGGTGTTCCAAAGAGAGTTTAGTTCACTCGGATCACCGTATACAGTCCAGCCGCAATCGCACATAATTCCCGCTTTCCAATGACCTTCTTCAGAATGGTGGATGCACTGCCACTCATGGGTACATCCCTTCGGTTCTGTTGTGGGTACAGTGGGGATAGTAACCGGCTCCGTTGGCTCCGTTTCTGGATTTGTAGATTCTGGCTCTGTAGGAACAGTTTCAGCTTGTGTAGGGGGGACCGGTTCAGTTGCAGGCGGAGTGGTCGGGATTGTTTCAACTTCCTGCGGCGGCTTTGTCTGTGACTGCTCATCATTATCTTGTGGCTTGGTAGGATCGGGTTTGGGTGTAGAAGGATCAGTTGACTTCTCTACTGTATCAGTCATTTCATTTGAATTATCCTTGCCGGATGTGGCTTCTGTTTCAGTGGGAGTCAGCTTGTCTTCTGCCATTTTATCGTCCAGTCCTTCCGTCACATCCGTGACTTCCGTAGAAAGGGTTGGATGGGAATTGATCTGAAAGGCTCCCGTACCGGTTGGGTCTGCTTGATTGCGGGAATAGCACCCTGTAAGTACCAGGGCAAGCAAAAGAATGACTGCAAATACTTTTTTCATATTCAGGCACCTCCTTATTGCCGATTTTACCGCATTTGGTATCATTCTCCAAATCTGCAAATTTTCACCGGTAATTCTTCCTTTTCAGTAAGTCCAGTAGGTTATCTGAGGGGGAGAGTGTGAGAGGGGGAGATCGGCAGAAATAACCGATGCCGCCACCAAAAGGGTAGACTACCCCCATGGTAATCATGGCACTGGTCAATTATCTGTCACCTCGCTCCTTCATTCGTTCCCTATACCGCTGGTAGTATTCAAGCGCTTTCAAAATATACTCTTCGGTTTGCTTGGGTGTGATATTCTTGGGGAGATACGGTTTCAGCTTCTCGGTGTGGAAGCTGATCTTTTCTTTTTGATTGGGTTTCTTCTGGCACATGATATTAAGGATGACATCCATGGTAAGAGTACCGGCTTTGGACATTTCCTTCATCTTAATCGCTTGAGCGTGGGAAGGGGTTGCTTCCTCATAACCAATGGTTTCAAGCAAATCCCGCTGTTCCTGTTCAGTAAGGTAAGAGAGTTCTACCGCAGGATTAAAGGCAATGCGGCTCTCATCTACCATTGTCAGAAGTTCCGGAATAAGATAGGTTAGCCGAATGTATCGGTGAATCTGCCGTGCGCTGTCGCTCGTTGCCTCAGCTAGTTCGTCGCGAGAATTTTGGCCAACTTGGCCAAAATTATCTTTTGCTGGTCTCCCGGCTTGCCGTTTCATGGCTTCCAGTCGCATACGATAGGAAAACGCCTTTTCGCTGGGAAGGATTTTTGTGCGTTGCAAGTTGGATTCGCACATGATAATGATAGCCTCATCCCTGGTCATATCTCTGACCTCTGCCGGGATAGTGGTTAATCCGTTGATCTTGGATGCCATGCGTCGGCGATGGCCTGCGGCAGTTTCATACCGTCCATCTTCTTTTTGACGGACAATGATAGGGGTGATAACGCTGTGATCCCGGACACTCTCAATCAATAACTCCATGTCATCATCCCTCCGTACTTTGAAAGGGTGGTCGGGCATATCGTCGATCATATCCAAAGGAATTTGCCGTATGCGGGGCAGGCGGTTTTCCTGTCGCCCTTCCTCAGTCATAAATAGCTCATCTAGTGCCGTCAGACCTAGATCTATATGTTTCTCTGCCAATTTCGTTCACCTCCTTGGACAGTGCTGTGTAGGCTTCCGCAACTTTACCCCGGCGGTCATGCTTGAAAATGCTCTTGCCATTTTCGGCAGCCTCCGCTGCACGGACAGACCGTGGGATTTCCGTCTGAAACACCCGAATGTTATCTCCAACCGCAGAGCGCAGAGATGAAATAATATCACGGGCATTGTTTGCACGACTGTCCACCATAGTGAACAGTATTCCGTCGATGCGGAGTCTGGGGTTAATTTGCTTTCACACTCGTGCGATAGATCGCAGCAGTAGGTTCAGACCTTTCGTGGAAAGGAACTGAGGTTGCAGGGGGATGATTACACTGTCTGCTGCAGCCAGGGCATTGATATTCATAAGGCCGAGAGAAGGCATACAGTCAATGAGAATGTAATCGTAGTTGTGCCGTAGCCGGTTGAGAACATTCCGGAGGACAAGTTCCCGGCTCATGGTGTTGACCAAGCTGAGTTCTACACCGGACAGTTCAATGTTGCCGGGGATAAGATCGACACCTTCCTGGTGATGGATGATCCCGAAATCCGGAGGAATCGGCTTGTCCTCCATTTCTGCAAGCATTAAGGTTGAAAGGGTTTCTGTCAGTTCATCCGGATTCTGAATACCCATGCTGACTGTCAAGCTGCCCTGCGGATCTCCGTCCACAAGCAGTACCTTTTTACCTTCTCTTGCAAGACCAACTCCCAAGTTGACGGTGGAGGTTGTTTTTCCGACACCGCCTTTTTGGTTGGTTATTGCTGTGATTTGTGCGTTCAAGATGCTTCTCCTTCCTTATTATGTCCATAGTCTTTCCTCACAGGCGCTATTCATGCTAAAGTAATAGGGCGTATTCGCAAACAGCAAATACGCCCCATTTCTTCGTAATTCAATTGATTTTCGGCACTTTTGGGAAGAAACACTGAATGGTCTGTCGGCATCATCCGTACACTCACAGAGAGGTAGGATGCTGTCGGTATCATCAATACACTCATGTGCTGGTCAACGACCCAACTACGGGATACGGCATTTTTATAGAGAATATGTTAGATGCTGCGGCATAAAGGCAAAACCACCGATTGCTTACAAACATCGGTGGTTTTGACATTTATACTTAATTCTGGCTTAGACCAAGGAGCGTATCCTTTATTCTGAAAGAATATCCATTACATTTTGCTTTCTAACAACAATATGCGTTCCCGAGGGATACTTATGCTTAACAGCGTTGTACACAACCTTGGCAAAATCGTCCGGATCAAGCAAAGTGCCTTGATCTTCATCTGGATATAAACTTTTTCTCATTTTTGTTTTGGTTCTTGCCGGGGAAATACAAACTGCAAAAATACCATCTTCCGCCCAGCATTTTGTTGCCATAACAACCGCCGCTTTTGTTGCGCAGTATTCGCTCCATGTAGCGTGGGTTTCAATAGCAGCAGCAGACCCTACATTGATAATTTCAAGATTGGGGTTATGCTTTAACCCCAACTGTGTGCAGTAGATTGTACCGGCCAGATTGATGTCAATGTGCTTTTTCGCGTTTTCCAAATTTGCCTCTTTTATGGAACAGGGAACCACATATCCGGCATTGTTTATCAAGATGTCGGGAATAAATTCTTTCATGGTTTTTTCAATGCTGTTCCAATCGGTTACGTCCATATCCTGGCGCGAGGGTGCATGAACATGGTAACCTTCTGATTCCAGAAGTGCCTTGATCGACTGCGCGATATCCCCATTTCCGCCGGTTATTAAGACTTTTTTCAAAAATATCATCTCCCAACATTGTTTGCGTTATAGGTAGTCACTTGGTGCATCCATTCTTTTGCCAATGCATAGAATTCTTTGTATTTTTCGTAGTAGAATCGGTATTGCCGGTGCTGCTCGGCATTTGGCTCTACCATATAGTCGACAGAAGTCATGTTTTCGGCGGCTGTTTGGATATCCGGATAAACACCGCCCGCAACCGCGCCTAAAATTGCGGAGCCCAGGCAGGGGCCTTCCGTTACCTTCGGAACGGTAATGGGAACATTGCTCACATCTGCATGAACTTGCATCCAAAAGCGGCTCTTTACCGCGCCGCCGGAGATCACGATCTCACTAAGGTCGAATTTGGCTTGGCGAAACACCTCAATAATCGCTTCTGTTCCGTAACAAATGCTCTCGATGATCGCCCGATACATATGCGCCGGAGTGTGGTTCAGAGAGAGACCGTAAAACATTCCTCTCACATCAGGGTCTACATAAGGCGTTCTGTTTCCCTGGAAAAAGTCCAGTGCTACCAATCCATCCGCGCCGATGGGTAATTGATCTGCTTGTTCGTTCAATAAATCGTAAACAGATTTTCCTTGCCCCATAGCCTGTTCTTTCGTTGTTCCGCAAAGATTGTTAACAAACCATTCTATTATGGAACCTGTGGAGGTTTGTCCTCCCTCTACCATTTGCAATCCGCTGACGATACAATCGGGATACGAACCCCAGATCCCCTTGGTGTGAATGGCCTTTGCCGCTTGTGCGATATGCAGGTGAGAGGAGCCCGTGATCAGTGCCAGTTTTCCAGGCTGCACGGCATTTAAGCCTATCACGCCAACAAACGCGTCGGCGCCACCTTCTCCAACAGGGGTGCCTTCCCTTAATCCAAGATCCTTCGCTGCCTCGGCAGTCAGACCGCCAACAAATTCGCCCATGGGCAACACCTGCGGCGGAAGCTTTTGAATCAGATCCACCAATCCGATTTTTTCATAAAAATCCGCAGGATATCCGCCCTCTTCAGCGTTGTAATACCAGCGGGCAGAGGCGCAGTTGATACTTGCGGTGTATTGTCCGGTGAGTTTATAGGTTAGCCAATCTGTGCATTCATAAAATCTGGTTGCCTTCTTCCACAATTCGGGTTCGTTTTCTTTGATCCACAGGGCTTTGGCAGGTAAGCATTCCGCAGAGACCATTCCATAACCGTTATATTTGAGCGCATCGTGGCCGGACTGATAGATTCGTTTCGCCTGCTCGGAAGCGCGAACATCCATCCACATAATTGCCTTTCGCAATGGGACCATATCATCTCCGGAAAGCAAAACGGTGCAGCAGGTCGTATCCAGACTCATTCCCTTGATGCTGGCTGGATCGATCTTGCTGGTTGCCATGGCTTTTTTAGAAGCTTTGCAGATCGCTTCCCACCATTCGTTCGCATCCTGTTCCGCACGACCCGATGCCGGGGTATAAAGCGTAATTTTTTCGCTGCAAAAAACGACAGGGGTTCCCTTCAGATCGAAGATGCCGACTCTTGCACCTCCGGTACCCAAATCGATGCCTAAAACGTATCCGCTACTACTCATGTCCATCACTCCGTTATGTTATTGTTGAGGAAGCAGTATGCTTTTGGACGCTGCTCCGTAGATCAAAAATTCTCCAACAGATATTTCTCAGCCATCGCATTCCAAAGACCGTTGCTCTTTTGGACAAGCTCGCTGAGAACCTGAAACCGAACATCGGTCTTTCCCAGATCTTCAAAATCTGAAATGGCTGTCAGGGGCAGATTAATGTGGGTATAGATCAGCTTTTTGCCGCCGGGGATTTGGGGAAGGCGTAGAGTTGTGTCGATTGCGGCATTGATGCCGCCAATATGGGTAATCATCACTGCCGGGTCAATCCGCTTTTCGCTGATGAGATCTACAATATCCTGCATATCCTCCATTGTGCTGCCGCTGGTGCCGGATACATGGTGCTGCTGATAATGGACATTGTAAAAATTAAAGTTGGCACTGAAGTTTTTATCCAGAGGACCGGCAAAGAAATTCAGACAACCGTCAAATCCCAAAATGGCATCACCCAATTCCACCACTGCAGGTACGGGTGCGTATACAAATACATCATCAAAGCCGCTGCCGGAAAGAGCAAGCAATTCGTCTTTATCGGCAGAATTGGTGAAAATAAGCTTGATGCCGTCTGCTTCTGCCTGTTCGGGAGAGAAGATCTGTCTTGCCCGATTCAACCTTTCTTCATTCAGGTCGGTTACCACGACCAAAGAGGGTTTTACCGGCCCATGCAATGCAATGTCGATGGCCACAAGACCCATGGGTCCACAGCCTGCCAAAATGGCGACCTTGCCCTCCGGTTTCATGCCGGCATAGGGCTTCTGGTTCTCGTCCAAGTGCAGGCTTGCTTTGTAGCCTCGGATGACACAGGAGGCAGGCTCAATGAGAGAACCCTTGAAAAAGCAATCGCTTTCCAGCTTCATCAAGTATCCGTTTTCTACAATATGTTCATATACGATGGAATAGGTAGAAACGCCGCCGATCTCCCGGAATGAATAGCCTACGGTCTGCATACCCCCAAGGTAGGACAGCACCGGCGGCATAACCACCTTATCTCCTACCTGGAATACATCTTTCCATTTATCGGAAACTTCCACTATTTCTGCACAGAATTCATGGCCAACGATTACAGGGTTTTCCGCAACATCATCGGGAACACGCAGATGTTTTGCGCCCTGCTTTGCAGTTTTATATGTAGACATGCAAACGCTGTCGGAAATGATCTTAATAAGAATTTCCCCGTTTTTCAGCTCCGGCAATTCGAATTCTTCCAGCCGCAAATCATTTTCGCCGTAAAGACGGACTGCTTTTGTTTTCATAATATCCTCCTCTTACAATCTTCCGGCACTGTTAAAGGTACGCAGCTTGTTCCGGGCCACTTCCTTCATCATTGCCCGGGCATCGGCAAACACCAGGAAAGGCCAGGTTGCAGGGTTTTCCATAGCATTGAGTTTATCTTTCAGGCCTTTGTTCATAGCGCCTACTACATCGGAATAGATATTGATCTTTGTAATGCCATGT
Source organism: Faecousia sp. (assembly GCA_045576415.1). Taxonomy (GTDB): domain Bacteria; phylum Bacillota; class Clostridia; order Oscillospirales; family Oscillospiraceae; genus Faecousia. Next base: position 13,951 of record JAZNGJ010000105.1, read on the forward strand.
CGGATAGCTGCTTGCATTTGATCATCGGGTGTGCCGCTGCCGCCATGCAGCACCAGAGGCCGATCACAGACGGCGGTGATCTCATCCAGACGGTCAATCCGCAGGGTCGGTGTCTTCTGATACACACCGTGGGCAGTTCCGATGGCTACCGCAAGGGCATCCACATCGGTGATTTCCACAAACTTTGCCACTTCCTCCGGGACAGTCAGACTCTCGCCGGGATCGGTATCCGTGCCGGTTTCACTGATGCTGCCCACGCT
>JAZNGJ010000106.1:0-13150 GCA_045576415.1 Faecousia sp.
GCGCCCGTTCCATTTTGATCATTATACAATACCCTGTGCGGTCATAGCATCGGCGACCTTCAGGAAGCCGGCAATGTTGGCACCGACCACATAGTTGCCCTCGAAGCCGTATTCCTTGGCAGCGGCATTCAGATTGTGGAAGATATGGACCATGATGGTCTTCAGCTTTGCATCCACTTCCTCGAAGCTCCAGCTCAGACGCTCGGAGTTCTGGCACATTTCCAGAGCGGAGGTAGCAACGCCGCCGGCGTTGGCAGCCTTGCCGGGACAGAACAGCAGACCGCTGTCCTGCAGGTACTTGGTAGCATCCAAAGTGGTGGGCATGTTTGCGCCTTCGGCCACGGCCATGCAGCCGTTTGCCACCAGCATCTTGGCATCCTCCAGCAGCAGCTCGTTCTGGGTAGCGCAGGGCAGCGCCACATCGCACTTGGTGCTCCAAACGCCCTTGCCCTCATGGTAAACGGAGTTGGGACGGCGGGCGGCATACTCTGTCAGACGGGCGCGCATCTTCTGCTTGACCTCAATGAGGGTAGCCACATCGATGCCGTCGGGATCGTAGATCCAGCCGGTGGAATCGGAACAGGTAACAGGCTTTGCGCCCAGCTGCCATGCCTTCTCGATGGCGTAGGTGGCGACATTGCCTGCGCCGGACACAGCAACGATCTTGCCTTCCAGGCTGTGGCCGTTGCACCGGAGCATCTCGTCGGTCAGGTACAGCAGGCCGTAGCCGGTGGCCTGGGTTCTTGCAAGGCTGCCGCCGTAGCTGAGGCCCTTGCCGGTGAACACGCCTTCGTAGACATCCCGAATCCGCTTATACTGGCCAAACATAAAGCCGACCTCTCTTGCGCCAACGCCGATATCGCCGGCGGGCACGTCGGTATCCGCACCGATGTACTTATACAGCTCGGTGATCAGGCTCTGGCAGAAGGCCATAACTTCCCGGTCGGACTTGCCCTTGGGATCAAAGTCGGAGCCGCCCTTGCCGCCGCCGATGGGCAGGCCGGTCAGGCTGTTCTTAAAGGTCTGCTCGAAAGCAAGGAACTTCATGATGGACAGATTGACACTGGGATGGAACCGCATACCGCCCTTGTAGGGGCCGATGGCGGAGTTGAACTGAACGCGGTAAGCATTGTTGACCTGCACCTGACCCTTGTCATCCACCCAGGGAACACGGAACAGAATGCAGCGCTCGGGAGTGGTCAGCCGCTCCAGCAGGGCATCCCGGCGGAACTTCTCCTCGTTCTTCTCGATTGCAGGGCGCAAAGACTCCAGAACCTCACGCACAGCCTGGTGGAACTCGGGCTGACCGGGGTTCTGAGCGATCACTCTCTGTAAGGTTTCGTCGATATAACTCATTTGACATTACCTCCATGATTACTTAGATTGAATGGGGGTATTTTACCACAATTGCCTGTAAAACGCAATAGAAAACCCGGGATAACAGGGATTCCCTTGCAAATTTCAGCAAAATATGGGCAGGTTGGGGTTTCCAACCTGCCCAGTTTTGTCTATATTGTACGCACATTTATTTGCCCGCAACGGACAAGCCTTCTACCAGAACACTGGGAGAGCCGAACCGGCCCATGCCGGGCATTTCCAGATTGGAAGCCACGGCGGTAATATTCTTCAGCAGTTCATAGAAGTTGCCGGCAACGGTGAAGGACTTGACATACTCCGCCTTCTTGCCGCCGCGGATCATAAAGCCGCTGCTCTGCAATGAGAAGTCGCCGGAAATGGGATCGGCGCCGGCATGCAGGCCGCCCAGAGAATTGATGTACACGCCCTCGCCTGCCTTGGCAAGCAGCTCTTCCTCGGTGATCTCGCCGGGGGCCAGGTACATGGTGAAGGGGCTGATGCCCACATTACCTGCGTAGCCTGCCTTGGCGGCATTGCCGGTGGTCTTTTTGCCGGCAACGGCAGCGGTCTTGAGGTTGTACAGCAGGGTCTTGAACTCGCCGTTTTCGATGACATTCTTGCAGTAAGTGGGGCTGCCCTCTGCGTCAAAGTTTCTGGCGAAGAGGTTGGATGCGTGGAAGGGATCGTCCACCACCGTTACCAGCGGAGATGCCACCGCCTGTCCTTCCTGGCCTGCCAGCCTGCTCAGACCCTTCTGGGCTGCTTCAGAGGAGAAGATGGAGGAATAGGTCTGCAGCAGGTCGCTCATGGCCTCGGGATCGAATACCACGGGGTACTGGCCGGTGGGGGCAGGCTCGCCGCCCAGCTTCTGCAGCGCGGTATCGGCAGCTTTCTTGGTCAGTGCATCCAGATCGATGGTATCCAGCTTTGCCAGCTTGATCTGGTAGTCATTGGCCATTTCCTTGCCGTCGGAAACCACCGCCACGGCGATCAGGCCGGACAGGGTGCTTTCGCTGTACAGATCCAGACCCTTGGAATTGTAAATCGCCAGCTCGGAACGCTCGGCAATGCCCTGGGTCTGGCAGCCGTCGATGACAGCGGGATTTGCCTGATACAGCTTTTCCTGGGTGGCCAGCACGGTGCTGATGACCTCATCGGTAGTGGGCATGGGGTAAGAACGGTCCTCCAGAGGGAGATATTCCTGTCCGCCCTCGCAAAAAAACACCTGCTCCTCAGCTTCCAGAACGGAAGCATTGTCCGCAGCCTTTTCAACAACCGATGCTGCCTGCTCGGCACTCAGCTCCTCGGTGGAAGCGTAGCCCATCTTGCCGCCGACGATGCAGCGGAAGCAGACACCGCCGTCTTTGGAGCTGGTGAACTGATTGATCTCGTGCTGAAAGGCTTCGATGCTGGTAGACTCATCGCTCTGATAGTAAAGCTCATACTCGGTAATGCCCAGTGCCTCACACTTGGCGATCACCGCATTCTTAAATCCGTTGAAATCCATAGTCTTTCCTCCTTATCTGCCGCCGACGGTGATGGTGGATACGCGGATCAGGGGCTGACCTACATTGGTAGGAACGCTGCCGCTGGAAGAGCCGCACATTCCCTGACCCATATCCAGATCGGTGCCAACCATGTCGATGTTCTGAATGACCTCGCTGCCCTTGCCCACCAGGCTTGCGCCGCGGACAGGCTCGCAGATCTTGCCGTTTCGGATCATGTAGCCTTCGTTGACAGAGAAATTGAATTCACCTGTAACGGGGTTGACGCTGCCGCCGCCCATATCCTTGGCATAAAGGCCGTACTCGATGGAAGCGATGATGTCCTCATTCTTGTCAGTACCGGGGGCGATGTAAGTATTGGTCATGCGGGAAGTAGTGGTGTAGGAATAGCTCTGGCGGCGGGCATTGCCGGTGGAAGCCATACCCATCCGGCGTCCGTTAAACTTATCGATCATGTAAGATTTCAGAATGCCGTTCTCGATCAGCACATTCTTCTGGGCAGGCGTGCCCTCGTCGTCGATGTTGATGGAGCCCCATGCGCCGGGGATGGTGCCGTCGTCAATGGCGGTGACCTTCTCGTTGGCGATCTTCTGGCCCATTTTTCCTGCAAACTGGCTCTGGCCGTAAGCCACGGAGCTGGCTTCCAGAGAATGGCCGCAGGCCTCGTGGAATATAACGCCGCCAAAGCCATTGTCAATGGCAACGGGCATCACACCTGCGGGGCAGTAGCCGGCACCGGCCATGGTGACCGCCTGCTTGGCTGCCCGGATACCCACATCCTTGGGATCGATGATGTCGAACATCTCCATGCCCATGCGGCGGCCGGGACGGAAGCCGCCGGTTTGTGCGCCGTCGCCCTTGTCGGCAACCGCATCGATGGCAAGGCGGGTACGGATCTGGCGGTCCTGGGTATACAGGCCCTCGGAGTTGGCGATGAGGATATTGTGGTCCACATCCAGCAGATTGCCGGTGACCTGATTGATGCAGGAATCATATTCCTTGGCGGCAAAGTAAGCATCCTTCAAAACGGCAACCTTTTCCCGGTTGGATACCGTAGCCGGAACGATCTTCACCGGGTGGATATCGCCGAACAGCCGCTCCTTCAGAACGATCTCGATCTCGGCGCTGCCCTGACCCAGGGCTTCGGCTGCCTTTTCGGCGCAGCGCAGAAGGCCTTCCTCGCTGGTATCCACCGTGGTGGCCATAACGCTGCGCAGGCCCTTATAGACACGGACTGCCGCACCGGCAATGACGGAATCCTTAATGGAATCGACCTTGCTGGCGATCATGAAAATATTGTGATTCACGGTGTTCTCCGCGAAAATCTCCGCATAATCGGCTCCGGTGGAAACCGCTTTTTGCAGGACGCGCAGACAGGTTTCTCTGGAAATCATAATGTAACACTCCTTTTGTGGGTTTTCTTATGGTAATGCAACCATTCTAGCATTTTACCGTTGCGTTTGCAACAGTTTTTGTAAAAACACCTATAAATGATCGTTTACCTTTTCAAGGCTTCCCCTGGGGGAAGCTGTCGCCGCCGTTAGGCGGGGACTGATGAGGGTAAACCCGGAACCGACTTTTCCGAAAGATTCAATGAATCTGTACGCATTTGACCCTCATCCGCCTCGCGTTCGCTCGGCACCTTCCCCCAGGGGAAGGCTTGCGCTTCGCGCTCTGTCGCCCGCATAAACGATCATTTATCGCAGCAGCATAACGGTACCAAAAAATTTGCTTTACAATCCTCCGGAAATTCGGTATGATAAGGATACCCCTTGAAAGGACGGATTCTCTATGGAACAAAAAAAGAAACGCGGCAAGGGCGGAAAGATCCTGTACTATTCTCTGCTGATCCTCTTCTGCGCAGTTTTCCTGTTCAGCGCCGCATACCTGATAAAATATTGGGTCGATTCCCGGCAGGCCGCGACACAGTATGACGATCTTGCCAGCCGTCTGGAAAGCATCCGCGCCACTATGCCGACGGAAACAAAGCCCACAGATCCCCCACCCCCGGCAACAGATCCCAGCACCGGGGAAACCGTGGTCACAGAGCCCAAACCAACGGAGCCAACCGAACCCACAGAGCCTCAGATCCTTCCGGAATATTCTCCCTTCTATGAGATGAACAACGACATGGTCGGCTGGATCACCATTCCGGATACAAAGATCAATTATCCTGTCATGCAGACTTCTCCCGACAATCCGGACTACTATCTAAAGCGGAATTTCTACAAAACATGGTCCGACTGGGGCGCCATCTACGCCCGGGAAGCCTGCGATGTCAATAGACCCTCCGACAATATCACCCTCTACGGTCACCACATGAAGGATGGCTCCATGTTCGCCCAGCTGCACAAGTTCCAGTTTAAAGACTTCTGGCAATCGCACCAGAATTTCACCTTCGATACGCTCTATGAGCGCCATACTTACAAGATCTGGGCCGTGTTTAAAACCACTGCCAACCTTGGCGACAACCATTTCCCCTACCACCAATTCAGCAATGCCGCCACGGAAGAAGAATTTACGGAATTCGTGGAAACCGTCAAGCGGCTAGACTTCTTCGATACCGGCATCACCCCGGTATACGGCGACAAGCTGCTGACCCTCTCCACCTGTGAATACACGCTGGACAACGGCCGCTTAGTGGTCTGTGCCGTCCGGGTATCCTGAGTATATGAAAACCGGTGCAGCCAACGGCTGCACCGGTACTTTATTTAGCGCATTGTCTGGTTTTTGCTGTTATCTTCCGCGTCGGGAGCAATGCAGCACGGTGCTGTTTCATACAGGGCAGTACCTGCCGCCACCAGCGCGCCGCCGGGTCTTTGCCAGTTTTCGATCACATTCCTGTCAGAATCCGCAGGTGAGGAAACCAAACCCACCGGAACACCGTCGAGATAATAGCACCAATCTCCGTCAACCTGCTGCCAGCCGGATAAGCCCCTGCTTGCCTCTGTCCACTGTGCATACAGGGTAACATTGCCGGTGATCTCATAATCCTCCGGCAGCGTCCGATTTCCTTCCGGATCCAGCGTCCAGCCCGTCAGCGTGTAGCCGGCACGGCTTGCCCCGGGGAGTGTTCCTAAGGTGCTGCCGTATCCGCTCACCGTCTGGCAGATCTCCGCCTCGCCGCCGTTGCCGTCAAAGGTAACAGTGGCATACTGGTTCCAATCCGCCGCCACGCAAAGCTCGGAATTCCACAAGGTGACGGTATTGCTGTGCATTGTGGGAACGCCGTCCTTCAGCACATAGGTCTGCATCTGTGCCGTTACGGCGATCCGGTAGGTTCCTGCCTTCAGCTGACGGAAGGTCATATACCGGTCCAGCTTCCAGGTGTTCAGGCTGATGCTCTTGCCGTCCACTTCCAGCGTACCTTCCATAATCGGATCTTCGATACCGCAGGCAGGATCGTAAACCGTCACCGTCACACTATGGATGCGGCTGCTCAGCGAAGATGCGATCCCCCGCAGAACGAAGCCGTTTCCCTTGCGGATGACCGTAGGCATCCGATAATCCGCCAGCCCCAAATCGCAGCGGTCCGCGATCCACACCAGCTTCTCGGCGCAGACATACTCTGCAGCGCCGCCTCTGTCGATCTGATACCAGTAGCTGCCGCCGGGCGTTTCCAGCAGTGCCGTGACCTTTACCATTTCGCCGGCCACCACATTGTCGCCGCTCAGCGTGCCCTCGTAGATGCCGGGGTCAGCAGGCTCGGAGTAAGCCGCCGCATCACCAACAGCCATGGCATACATGCTGGCCGGATACTCCCGGCATACATCGGCATAGGTCTTAATGCCGAAATACGCAACGCCGTCAAACACCGTCCAACGGTTATAATAATTGCAAAAAGTCTCAATGGAGCAGGAAATGGGCTGGCCTTCCGCATAGTACTTTCCGCCCAGAGAGGTGGAGAAGCATTCCACAAAGTACACCGTGCCATCCACAATGCCGTGAACGAACACAGCGTGCCCATAGATGCTGCCTTCCCGGGTATTTGTCTTCTGGAAACCCACCACGAGATTGTAAGCATCCACGGTTCCGTTGCGGGTAATGGCATTCAGGGCAGACCGCAGGTCATACTGGGCTGCCGGATAGCACTTGACCCTGTAGCCGCCGGTGGTGGTACCCAGATTGCTGTACAGGTCATACTCATCTTTACCGTCGCAGCCATACTTTTGGGTGTCGATGCCCAGCAGGTAGGTCTGCCAGTTGACCAGAGATCCGCAGTAGCCGTTGAAAGACCATCTGCCGGAATAACGAATGGCGGAGCGGTATGTATTTTTGATTTGCGTTTCCAATTCTGCTGCCTCCGATGTGACAGCAGAGGCAGGCGTGGGGATCAGCAGTATTGCAAGTACAATTGCCAGGAACAGGGAAATCACGCGGAGTTTCACTGTATCGTCGTCCTTTCGCCTGAATAAACATTCAGGAACTATGTCGTTTTCTCTGTATGGATTATGGAAATTTTTCCCAAAGATCGTAACAAATTGTAACACACTCCATCTCAATAATCAATAGCTTTTTTTCATAAAATTGTTGTTTTTTTCAGTTTTTTTACTTATTTTCTCTTGTTTTTCGTAATTGGTTTACCATAATTCCCCAAAAAAGCGCCGCGGTTTTCAACCGCGGCGCTGTAACCATTATGCAATTTTTTACATATTTGCCTTGATCGTAGAGATCAGGATATCCCCTGCAACCACTCTGTCTTCGGCAGCAAAGCCATCGGAAAAGTTATCGGAGTACAGCACCTGGGCATTGGGCGGGAACTCGTCATCTCCCTCCCAGACAAGGATCTGCATCCGGTAATCCCCGATCAGATCAAACTGGTAGCCGGCATTGCCGTGACTCAGCGGCATAGCGCCCATCTTCTCGCAGGCAGTCTTGAACGCAGCTACCCGGGTGCCGAAGGTAAAGGCGGCGCGGGTCAATACACGGCCGGTATAGGGCTTGATGTACATCTCGCCCCAAGGCATCTCCCGGAAGGTCTTCCACTGCCCTGCCCATGTCACAGTCTTGCTTTCCAGCAGATACCGCAGCAAAAAGGTCTGGGTCGGCAGCGGCGGCAGCACCCCATCATCCAGCGCACGAAGGGCATAAGCAGGATGGGAAATGGCAAACTCTCTGCCCAGTAGGTTTACATAAAATTCTTTTCCATCCCACTTTGCACCGGTACGCGCTGCCGCCTCTTGGGGATCCAAGGTGCGGAACCGCTCCTCATAATGAGCAAAGGGGACTTCTTCCTTGTGATTTTCTATCTGCATAGTTACCTCTTATTCGTGCAGTTCCAGCGGCAGGCCGTCGGGATCGTAGAAGAAGCAGATCCGCTTGCCGTTGGAGGCATTGACCATAATGGGATCGGTTTCGATACCCACCGCATTCAGTTCCTGAATGGTCTTTTCCAGATCGGGAGCATAGAAACACAGATGCCAAACGCCGCAGCGGTCAGGCTTACCGGGATTTTCGGCAGGGTCTGCCTTCTTGAAGATCTCCAGCATGCAGTTGCCAAGCTGAACCTCCAGCTTGATGTCATTCTGCACCGCCCGGTGCTCTTCCCGGATCACCTGAAAACCCAGCTTGTTCACATAGAAATCCTTGGACTTCTCGTAATCAGAAACGATGATGGCAATATGATGTACATTCTGAACGATCATAGTATTTCTCCTTTATGCTTCCTGCATGCTGTTGGGGAACAGGGACGCATCCGTGTGGGGAACGAAACAGGCTGCCACGAAGGAATCCATGTAGCCGGGGTAAGTGGAAAGCTCCAGATAGGTCATATTTGCGCCCACCTCATGGCACTTTTCCACCGCTTCATCGCTCATCACCATGGCATACGCACCGGTGAGGGAACTGTTGCCTATGTAGTGGTACTTCTCCAGCTCCACATCGGGCAGCATGCCGATGTTGATGGCGTTTTTCATATTGATGCCGCTGCCGATGCCGCCGGCAACACAGATCCGGTCGATGCAATCCGGTGTCATATCCACACTTTGCAGCAATGTGTCGATGCCGGAATAGATGGCGCCCTTGGCGCGGATGAAGTTGTCGATATCTACCTCGTTGATGGAAACTTCCCGGCCGGTTTCCGATTCTTCGGGGAACGCGATCACATAGCGGCCCATACCGTGGTGATCCCGCAGAATACGGCGGTTTTCCCGGGAGAACAGGCCTCTTGCATTGATGGCCTTTACCCGGTACAGCTCCGAAATGATATCAATGATACCGCTGCCGCAGAGGCCCACCGGCTTCTGTCCGGCTTCGCCCACGATGGTCAGGGTAGGTTCTAAGGTATCCTTATCAATAGTAATGGCCTCGATAGCGCCGTCGGTTGCCCGCATGCCGCAGGAAATGTCGCCGCCTTCAAAGGCAGGGCCGGCCGAGCAAGCACAGCTCATGAGGAAATCCCGGTTGCCGAACACGATCTCGCCGTTGGTGCCCAAGTCGATGAACAGGGTCATCTCGTCGCTGTCCCACATCATGGTAGCCAGCGTGCCGGCGGTGATATCGCCGCCTACATAGGAGCCGATATTGGGGGCAATAACGACGGGCGCCAGGGGATTGGCCACCAGCTTCAGGTCTCCCGCTTTCAGTCCGTCCCAAGAGAAGAAGCTGGGAATGTAAGGATCCATCCGCACAGGGTCTGCGTCCACGCCCACCAAAAGATGATTCATGGTGGTGTTGGCACCGATGCACAGATTCACGATGCTCTTGGCGCTGATACCGGCGCTCTTACAGAGATTGCCCAAAATGGGATTCAGGGTCTCCTTGACGATGGCATCCTGCAGCGCTTTCTTGCCGCCGGGCTTGGTGCTCTGAATGATCCGGTTGATCACATCCGCGCCGAAGCGGATCTGTCCGTTGCCGGAAGAACCCTTGGCCAATAGCTTGCCGCTTTCCAAGTCCACAAGCACCATGGTCACGGTAGTTGTACCGATGTCGATGGCCGCGCCAACGATAACCGTATCCTCATAGCCGCACAGATCCATGCAGGTGAACACGCCGTCGCGAAGCTGACCCTTGACACAAACGCGGAAATCATTTTCCCGCAAGGCAGATGCCAGCTTGACCATCACGCTATAGGGCACTTCTACCCGGGTGATCTCTTCTCCGGCAGCCTGAATGGCCCACTGGAGCCGCTCGATATCGGGCATAGTGTCGTCCTCATTGGGGGCGGTCATCTCCAGCTGAAATGCCCGGAACCGATTGGTCATGGCAATGCCGCTGGCGGAAATGGCCTCCTGTGCCTTGGTGAAGATAGCCACTTCCTCAGGAGAGGAAAGGCCTGCCGTCTTCATCCGGCTCTGATAGGCGCTGGCGATATCCGGCACCAGCACGGTGCAGTCGGACACCACCTTGCAGTTGCAGCTAAGCCGCCAGCCGGCGTTATATTCCTCGTCGGAGATATGGCGGGAGGGGATGGACTCCACCTCACCCTCGATAAGCTTCACACGGCACTTGCCGCAGGAGCCGTTGCCGGAGCAGGGCGCGTCGATGGCCACATTTGCCCGGCGGGCAAGCTCCAGAAGATTGTCTCCGGCGTTGCATTCAATTTGAACCGGGCTTCCGCCCTCAATTTGGAAGGTTACTTTCATTTGGAAATTTCCTTTCGGATGATAGAGATTCGGCCCCCTCTGACGAGGGGGCTGTCAGCGCAGCTGACTGGGGGAGAGAAATCTCTCCCTCCGCCACGGCTAACGCCGTGCCACCTCCCTCGTCAGAGGGAGGCTTGGCACCGCATCAAATATTACATCAAGGGCTCCAGACCCAGAACGGGGTGGCCCTTTTCGGTCAGCCAGCCGATCAATTCCTCAGCGTCGCAGGTGACGGTCTCGTCAGCCACCATGTCAGCGAAGTTTTCGATGCCGTACAGCTCGAAAGCGGTCTTATTCAGCCGCTCTGCCACATCGTCCTTCAGCTCCTTGGGCATCCAGACGATCCGCTCGATGCCGCCCTCGGCAGCCAGGAACTTCTTGGAAGCGATGAAGTGACGGCCATGGCCCATAAAGCCGGGGGTCAGAACACCGCCGCCGGTGCAGGATGCCAGCTCGCCGAAGGTCATGCCGGCGGGAGTCATGCCCTTATATTCCCGGTTGACCACGATAACACCATTACTAACCGCTTCGATACCGCAAATGCACTCGAAGCAACCGCAGCTTGTCATGGGATCTTCCAGAATGGAGTACAGGGTGACATTTTCAACCGCGCCGTGGGTAGCCTCCGCGATCATGCGGTTGACTTCCTCGTAACGGCCGGTGCGCTCGTCGATGAGACCCTTCTTTTCGATGGGCTGGCAGGGACCGTTGGGATCCAGCTCGTTGGTAGCCTTGGCATCCAGCCAGGAAACGGCGCCGCAGAGGCCCAGACGCTCGGGAGTGACCACACAGCAGTGGGCGGGAGCAAAGCTCTGGCACAGGATGCAGGTATAGTAGCGGTCAACAGACTCGTCGGTCATGGAAGCAAGGCGGTCATCACGCTGGGCATAGCGGGGCATAGCGATCTCGTCACGGAATTTTTCCGCCTCTGCAGCGTCGGTGATGACGGTGACCTGGCACTTGTCGACAACGGCATCAAACTCGTTCTTGACCATGACATACAGAACTTCCGCGAAGTCCTTCAGCCGCAGACCGGCTTCAAAGGCGGCATTGGAAACGCGAACGCGAACCTGATTGCGCTGGCCGGTGTGCATAACGCCTTCCATGTAGTTGAACCAAGCGTGGAACTTACGCTCGATGACGGACTCGAAGTCCAGCTGCATCTTCTTGCCGGCGACCTCAACGAAAGTCACCAGAGCCAGATCCTTGGCTTCATCAAAGTCTGGACCAACGATAGTGATCTTATGATCCTCAACTTCCGCCAGTTCCTTCATGACCACCAGCTCAGCGGTGGGGTTCTTAGAGGACCAGCACTCGTTGTGCATATCGGCCTTACGAATAATTTCGCCTTCAAAGGCAGCGGCGAATGCCACGGGAATGGGCAGTTCGGTGACTTTGATCTTGATCTCCCGCAGCTCCAGAGACTTGGCGACAGTCTGATCATGATCGCAGACAGATTCCAGCGCACCGGGAACCTGATTCTCGCCCAGATCGATATCCACGATCACGGGGAAGCCCAGAGCGATGGCGCCGGCACCGGCGGAAACCACAACGGCATCGATAGCGCCGAAGGTATTGACAAATGCGGGTACGCGCTTCTTGGTGTAGTCCAGGAGGCCAGCCAGATCGCCGGGCTGCACATTGCCAAAGATCAGCGCCGCACGGACAGCAACGGTAACAACATGGATAACGGAGGTCACATCATGACCCAGAGGGATCACGCGGAACTCAAGGCCCATCTTCACGCCGCCTTCGGCGACCTGCTCGATTACATCGCCCACCATGAAGGTCATGATGCCCTTGGACTGATAGTCCTTAACGACCTTGACAACATCCTCGGCATTTTCAGCCTTGCCCAAAACAACGGCAACACCGGGGATATCGCCGGTAACCAGCGGCACGCCCAGGGAGCGGATGATGGGGTCGGGCACGAAACCGATGCCGGAATCACCTGCATAGGGTTCCGCATTGTCAACCCACTTCAGGCCCTCGAGAATTTCTGCGCCTACGGCGGTGGCAAGGCCGGCATTCAGGGCCTGACCCAGATCTTCCTGATTGGTAATGAGGCTCTTCAGCACGCCAACGCAGGGAACCAGATCGCCCAGAGTCTTGACCTTCACACCGGTAGCGGCATAAATGGTGGGGAAATAATATGCGGTGTCGGGGAAGGCAATTTCCTTGTCTGCGCCATATTTGGCAATGGCATCGTTGACCGCACCCTCGGTCAGGCCTGCCACGGCATTGGAGCCGCCATAAATAAGATCGGTTAATACGCTCATGTAAATTCCTCCCAATAATATAGTTCTGTTATTTATATAAAGCCCAACGGGGCTGAATATACGAGTTTAGTGGGATGCCGTCAACATCCAAAAAGCAAAGTGGCTGGGAGGGAGACTTCCCTCCCAGCCATAAAACGCGTGGGATATTTCTTACAGGTCCAGATAGCTGTCGGAGTACAGAACGTGGTTCTTGAAGATATCGCAGGACTTGATGGTTTCCATCAGCCGCAGGTCGTTGGGGTTCACGATAGCGGAGGTCAGACCCTGCATCATACACATAGCGACCAGAGCGGAGTCCATGATGGGACGGACGTTCTTGGGAGCGCCGTTGGAGTTGTTGGACAGACCACCGGTGGACTTCAGGCCCTTGTCGGAGAACATCTTGATGGCTTCCAGAACTTCCATCTGCTTGTCCTGCATGCCC
>JAZNGJ010000107.1:0-2514 GCA_045576415.1 Faecousia sp.
CTATTCTGCGTTAATGAAACTGAGTAGAAAGGTCCGGGAACTGAACTCGGATCAGTGTCTGGATTATGGCTTGATCCAGCAGACTCTTGGTACAATCAGCTTGGTTCAGGGGAATGTTCAGCAGGCCAACGTCCACTTGAATAAAGCGATGGCAATTTTTGAAATGGTCTTTGAGGACGAGCCGGTGCTGCTGGAACAAAAGCGGCAGGAACTGGAGGGTATGACTTCTCCAGTGTTGCAGAGTATTCGGAAGCTGCTTGCATAACAAAATTCGGAGCGAAGTACAATTTTGCGATTTCGTTTCTAAACGAAGCATGAGCATACGAACAGCCACACCTTTAGTGTGTGGCTGTTGAAATGGTATAACCTGCACAATACACGACAGATACTCCGAAAGTGGAGTATCTGTCGTAGCACATTTACTGTATGTGATATCAGCTTTCGTTCTGTCAGATGTCACATCCACCGGCACATCCTCCCCTGAACACGCCGGACAGGAGCCAACCCATCAGTCCCATGTAGACCATGGAGTTAATGGGATTGGAGGTAATAGCGCAGCTTCCGGTGGAACATCCCACAAAATGGTAATAAGCAAGGCCCACCAGGGCACCACCAAGGGTAAACAGCAACGGGGTCAGCCAGTTTTTTACATTTTCTTTCATAGAAGTCAGCTCCTTTTCTTTATTTGACAACAGTATACCGCAAAACAGTTTCCTTTTCCGTGATGACATCACTCTCGGTTATGGATCAATTTATTGACAGCCAGCCTTAGAACCGATATACTGATATTCAGAAAGGAGGCAGTACCATGGAATTTCAAAGCTATTTTCCTGTCTGGGATAAACTGACGGCTGCTCAACAGGATTTGATTTCAGGACATCTGATGACACGCAGCATTCCAAAGGGCACTGTGATCCACAATGGCAGTATGGACTGTACCGGTCTGCTGTTGGTGAAATCCGGTCAGCTTCGGGCATACATTCTCTCGGAAGAAGGGCGGGAGATCACCATTTACCGCCTGTTTGACCGGGATATGTGTCTGTTTTCCGCGTCCTGCATGATGCGCTCCATCCAGTTTGAAATCACCATCGAAGCAGAAAAGGACACAGACCTGTGGATCATTCCCGTGGATACTTATCAGAGTATTATGGCACAGTCCGCACCTGTGGCGAACTATACCAATGAACTGATGGCTACCCGCTTCTCCGATGTGATGTGGCTCATGGAGCAGATCATGTGGAAGAGTCTGGATATGCGTGTAGCGGCCTTCTTACTGGAGGAGACCTCCATTGAAGGCACCAACAGACTGAAGATCACCCATGAATACATCGCAAATCATCTGGGTTCCCACCGGGAAGTCATCACCCGGATGCTGCGTTACTTCCAGAATGAAGGAATGGTCAAGCTATCCCGGGGTGTCGTTGAGATCACTGACGTAGATAAGTTGGAAGAATTAAACGGTCAATAAAAAGTATGTCCGCCGGTGCAACATGCATGGCGGACATTTTTTGTTTGGGATATTACGCGGCTTCGGTCAGTTGATAGCCTGCATCTTCGATAACAGTTCTGAAAACGTCGTCGGATACATTCTGGTTCAGTTTCACCTTTGCGTTCTTTTCCTCCAGACTTACGGTCACCTCCGCAACGCCGGGCACGGCTGACAGGGCCTTCTGAACGTGCATTACGCAGTGATTGCACATCATACCTTCAATTTTTAAAATCTTCTCCATAGGATTCTCTCCTTCCGCTTCTGTCTGCGCTGCTGTTGTTTCAGCGGCGCTGTTGTTTTTATTGCTGATATGCTTCGGTTTGAACCATCTGAGCCGCAGGGCGTTGGCTACTACGAATACGGAGCTGAAGCTCATGGCAAAGGCTCCGATCATGGGATTCAGCTTCAGGGCGAAGGGCAGGAAGAATAAGCCTGCAGCTACCGGAATGCCGATGATGTTATAGATAAATGCCCAGAACAGATTCTGTTTGATGTTGCGGATGGTTGCCTTGCTCAGCTGGATGGCAGTAACCACATCCAGAAGATCGCTCTTCATGAGAACGATGTCCGCCGATTCCATGGCAATGTCTGTACCGGCGCCGATGGCAATGCCCACATCCGCTCTTGCCAGAGCCGGTGCGTCATTGATGCCGTCACCCACCATGGCAACTTTTTTGCCTTCGCTCTGTAAGCGGCGGATCTCCTGTTCCTTATCCTGGGGGAACACCTCTGCCACTACCCGGTGGGTGCCCACCTGGCGGCGGATGGCTACTGCCGTCCTGGCATTGTCTCCGGTGAGCATAACCACTTCGATGCCCATATTGGACAGCTGAGCGATTGCTTGGGCGCTGGTAGGCTTCACCACGTCCGCTACGGCAATGACGCCCAGAAGCTTATCTCCTTTGGTAAAGAACAAGGGGGTCTTTCCATCCGATGCCAGCTCCTCTCCCTGCGCCATAAGCACACCGCCGGGAATGCCATAAGCTTCCATCAAACGGCGGTTGCCCGCAAGGATCTGCTCTCCG
>JAZNGJ010000108.1:0-2305 GCA_045576415.1 Faecousia sp.
CCAGCATCTGGGGCGTGCCGTCTGCAATCGTTGCATGAAACAACGTCAGATGGACGGTGATATCAGGGTATTTGTGAACCACGTCTATAAACACCTGCCCCACACTCAGCGTGACCGCAAGCTCCTCCCGACACTCCCGAATAAGCGCTTGTTCCTTGGTTTCGCCAAGTTCCATCTTGCCGCCAACAAACTCCCAAAGCAAAGCCCGTGCCTTGTGTGCCGGTCGCTGGCAAATCATAAACTTGTCCTTGTCCCATATCAGGGCCGCTACAACTTCTACAATCTTACTACTCATATTTTCCATTCCCTAATCATTTAACTGCTATTTATACTATTGTATTTGTAATTTTATCAGATTCGGAAAGATTTCTCAAGCCTAATACGGAACGAAAATCCTACTGCACATATGCGCCTTGCATCCGGACAACTTCACAAAGCTAATATCTCTCCGATCCGGGACGCGCATTATGCCTCACTCTTGAGCATATCCAATGCGCATTTTCGCCCACACCCCAATATCACAAAAAGCAAGCAGGCTCTCATAAAAAAAGAAAGAAAACCCCTTGACAAATTGTAAAGCTATGCTATAATACAAAAGCTGTCTGCAATCGCGGACGCAATATGGGGGTATAGCTCAGCTGGGAGCGTGGATAGTTAGAAACGCACCCACACTTTTCCCCCGAAATTCTACAAAAAAATATCGCCTCTCCAAAAGTTCAGCATAAAATACTGTCGAACACCGTAATCCGGGGGTATAGCTCAGCTGGGAGAGCGCTTGAATGGCATTCAAGAGGTCAGCGGTTCGATCCCGCTTATCTCCACCAGTTTGAGAGGCGAAAAGGCTTGTTTTCCTACGAAAACAAGCCTTTTTTCTAACTTTTTTAATCGGATTGACATACTCACGCCATTCAAGCTCAATTCCATTTGCACCCGGATAGTCAGTAACCCCCATTTTTTCCACCAGATGAATGATACCCCCATAACTACATATTTTCTACGAAATGCGTCCCAACCCGGGACGCATTTCGTGTTTATAGCGATGTTCTTTTTAGGACGCCGATTTTTTATACCCATTTCTGCAGAAAGGAGGCCCTAAGTGCAAACCGTCAACTTTGATTATTTCTATGGCGGAGAATCAGAGCTATTCAGCTATTACAGAATCCCCAGGCTGCTTGTAACCGGCGATCAGTTTAAGGATCTGTCCACGGATGCAAAGCTACTGTATGGCCTATTGCTTGACCGTATGAGCCTGTCAGCCAAGAATGGCTGGTATGACGATAATGGGCGGGTCTATATCTATTACCCGTTGGATGAAGTGGAAACAGACCTATGCTGCAGCCACGGAAAGGCCGTCAAGCTCATGGCAGAGCTGGACAACATTACCGGCATTGGTTTAATTGAGCGTGTCCGGCAAGGCTTGTGCAAGCCGTCAATTATCTATGTCAAGCAATTCACAAGCCGAGCAGTGCCCTTATCCACCGGGCCGCCTGCAAGTGATTTTGATAGTGAACTTCCGGAAGTTCAAAAATTGAACATCAGGAAATCCAATTTTGATACTTCCGGACTTCCTATAATCGAACCTCCGGAAGTTCAAAAACCGAATGTCCCTTACAATAATAAGAATTATCTTAATAATAGCTATCTTAATCTATCTATCAATCAATCAGTTACCGAGCCGATTGATGCGATAGATCGAAACAGATGCAGAGAGTTAGTTAAAGAGAAGATCGGCTACATTGCCTTTACGGAGCAACAGCAACCGGAGGTAGACGAGCTGGTGGAGCTGATAACCGATGTTCTTTGCAGCACCCAAGCATCGTACCGCATTGGTGGAGCGCAATTCAAAAGCCAGATCGTCCGCGAGAGACTTTCCGGTTTAGAGCAGCAGCACATTGAGTATGTGCTGGATTGTATGAAGAAGAACACTACCAAGGTACGAAACATACGAGGTTACTTGTTGACCGCACTGTACAATGCCCCAACAACCATAGAGCATTACTACCAAGCTGCGGTACAGCACGACCTATACAGGCAGCAATCCGAGCCGGGAGGAGGATAGTTTTCCGCTCCGCTGCCACCATCCAATGCGTCCCAACTTGGGACTCATTTTCCATTTCTGGACACATGAAGGAGGTATTCAATGCCTGAAAACAAAACCACCCCTACCCCCGAGGTTAAAAAGCCGGATGCAGCAGCAAAAGCACCCGGTACACCTCCCACTGCGGAGCAAAACCCGCCTGCAGCTCCCCAAGTACCCAAACCCAACACACCTGCGGAGAAGAAACCGGGCGATCCCCCAAAAGAG
>JAZNGJ010000109.1:0-26732 GCA_045576415.1 Faecousia sp.
AACCAGGAGCGCAACAATCTGTTGAAGGAGATTGTTCAGAAAATCGAATACAGAAAAACAAGGCAAGGCGGCATCGAAATCGACCTTTATCCGCACTTGCCTAAAATGTAAATCATTGTTGGCATCATCAAGTCACACACACATGGGTAACGGCGCCTACCAGTTTTCCGTCCTGTATAATCGGTGAGCCGGACATACCCTGCACGATACCGCCGGTGGTCTCCAACAACTGCGGGTCTGTAACGCGGATCAGCATATTTCTCCCCGTCTGTCGGGACTTTGGATAAATCTTCAGTATTTCCACAGAATATTCCCGAGTCTCCACACCGGAAACCGTAGAAAGGATGGTGGCTTCTCCTGTCCGGATCTGTGACAATTCCGCCACAGGGTACGCTTCTCCTTCCCATCCTTCCGCACTGGTACCAAAAACTCCCTGAGGTACGTTTTTCTTCAATTCGCCCACCGGTTCCAACCGTTCCACAGCACCCATCAGCTGTCCCGGCTCGCCGGCCTTTCCTTTCCGAACAGCCAGCACCCGGGCATCATAGGCATTTCCCTCGGTCATCTGTAAGAGTTTCCCACTCGGGTCATTGACACCGTGCCCCAAAGTGCCAAAACTGCCGTTTTGGGCATCATACCAAGTTACCGTACCGATACCGGTAACACCCTGACGGAGATAAACCCCCAGCTTCGGCCCGTCTTTTGTGATCCGGGGCTGTACCTGCAGCTCTCGAAGCTTTCCGTCCCGGGAAAGCTGCACCGTTACTGCGCCATCGGACTGTTCCAACGCTTTGCGGACATCCGCAGAAGAGCGGATCTCCATGCCGTCGATTTTGCAGATCTCATCGCCGATCTGCACCCCCGCGTCCTTACAGCCGCTTCCCAGCTCCTCATCAAAAGAAGCAACCACCACACTGCCGTCCCGCAACTCCAGTCCCACGACCTGCCCCACCGGCGTCAGCTCTTTCCCGGCAGCGTGAAAAGGAAGAAACCATAAGCAAATCAGCGTTAAAGCAACGCGTATTGAAATTGTTTTCATTTTCTCATCCCTCCATTTCGTCTGCCCTCTTAATATGCCATAGCATTTCTTTGGATAACCGCTGAAAAAGTCGCGAAATTTGGAAATAATCTACATTTTTTCTTTTCCTTTGATCCAAAAGAAAATATTCTATTTACCTATTGACATTGTAGGCAAGTAGTGCTATATTACCTATGAATTTACTAGGAAAATAACAGGAGGTCGCGCATGCTTCAGGTATATGCCGATAATGCTGCCACTACAAAGATGAGTGCAGCGGCCATTCAGGCCATGATCCCTTATTTTGATTCCGTTTACGCTAACCCTTCCAGTCTGCATTCTGCCGGACAGGAAGCCAAGGAAGCTTTGGAAGATGCCCGCGCCCGTGTTGCCGCATGTCTGGGCTGTGAGCCCCGGGAGATCTACTTCACCTCCGGCGGCAGCGAGGCAGACAATCAGGCTATTGTCTCTGCCGCCCGCATTGGCGCGCGCAAGGGTAAAAAGCACATTATTTCCACCGCTTTTGAGCATCACGCCGTGCTGCACACTTTGCAGAAGCTGGAAAAAGAGGGCTTCGATGTCACCTATTTGGATGTAAAGAACAATCATAATATCACTGCCCAGCAGGTAAAGGATGCAATCCGCGCCGATACCTGCCTGGTCACCACGATGTACGCCAACAACGAGATCGGTTCCATTCTCCCCATTCCGGAGATCGGTACCATCTGCAAAGAAGCCGGCGTTCCCTTCCACACCGATGCTGTGCAGGCTGTCGGTCATCTGAAAATCAATGTAAAAGAGCAGAACATTGATATGCTGAGCCTGTCCGCCCACAAATTCCACGGCCCCAAAGGCGTGGGTGCGCTGTACTGCCGCCGGGGTCTGGCACTGACCAACATCATTGACGGGGGTGCGCAGGAGGGGGGCAAGCGGGCCGGTACGGAAAACATTCCCGGTATTATGGGTCTGGCCGCCGCGCTGGAAGAGGCAGTTGCCCACCTGGAAGAAAACAGCAAAAAGGTTACCGCCCTGCGGGATAAGCTGATCACCGGTCTTTCCAAGATCCCCCACTGCGCCTTAAACGGCGATGCCGTCAACCGTCTGCCCGGCAATGTCAGCTTCTGCTTCGAGGGTATCGAAGGTGAGAGCCTGCTGCTCCTGCTGGACATGAAGGGTGTCTGCGCCTCCTCCGGCAGTGCCTGCACCTCAGGCTCTCTGGATCCCAGCCATGTGCTGCTGGCCATCGGCAGAGTCCACGATGTGGCCCACGGCAGCCTGCGGCTTTCCCTCAGCGAATACAATAACGACGAAGAGATCGACCACATTCTTACGGTGGTTCCCGAGGTCGTGGAATACCTGCGTGGCATGAGCCCCGTCTGGCGTGACCTGCAGACCGGTAAGAGAGAATATATTTTGTAATAAGGAGAAGAAATATGGCACTTTACAGCGAAAAAGTTATGGACCATTTCACCCATCCCCGGAATGTGGGTGTCATCGAAAATGCCGACGGCATCGGCGAAGTCGGCAACGCCAAGTGCGGCGATATCATGAAGATCTATCTGAAAATCGAAAACGATATCATCGTGGATGTCAAATTTGAGACCTTTGGCTGCGGCAGCGCCATTGCATCCAGCTCTATGGCAACGGAAATGATCATGGGTAAATCCATCCATGAAGCCATGCAACTTACCAACAAGGCCGTTGCCGAAGCACTGGACGGTCTGCCCGCACATAAGCTGCACTGCTCTGTTCTGGCCGAAGAAGCCATTAAGAACGCACTGAAGGACTACTACGACCGCAATAACATCCCCTACGACAAGTCCATGTTCCCGGACTGTGAGCATTGCGCTCACTGCGATTGAGCCATGATCGTATCTACAAAGGGGCGCTACGCGCTGCGGGTCATGGTTTGTCTTGCCCAGCGGCAGCCTGAGGAGTATATCCCCCTGAAGGAGATTGCCGAATCGGAGAATATGTCTCAAAAATATCTGGAATCCATCATGACTGTGCTTAGCAAAGCCGGCTTTGTGGATGCCGTCCACGGAAAAGGCGGCGGCTACCGCTTAAACCGCAGCCCCGAAGGCTACACCATCGGCTCCATCCTGAAGCTGACGGAGGGCTCTCTTGCTGCAGTCAGCTGTACCAGCCAGGGGCCATCTGCCTGTTCCCGGACAGAATGCTGCCACACCAAACCCATGTGGGATAAGCTGGATAAAATGATCGACGATTTCTTTGAGGGGATCACCCTTGCTGACCTGCTGAAAGAAGGTCAAAAATAATAATTTGCGGCGAGCCGGTTCCCCGGCCCGCCGCTTTTTCAAAACCACTGCTTATTCTTCTGCTGTTACTATGCGCCTGCTCTGCGCCACGACAGAACGGGTCTGCTTTAGGCCGCTGCTGTCCAGCACCCGCCGCCAGGAGCTCCATGTGCATTCTGTGAAAACATCCGTCTGATTATTTCTGGTCAAGCGGATCTCAAAAGGCTCCACTTCTGCGGAAGTGTCCTCCGTTCCGGTGATCTGCTCCACCATCTGGACGATCCAGGTGCCCAGAATCTCCCCTGATTCTTCATCCCACATTCGGTAAGCCGTTGCGCTTACCAGATTTTCCAATTTCCTACCGGCCACCGTAGCGGAAAAGGAATACACCACCGGCTCCGCATCCGGCTCCGTAGGCTGCTCCGTCAAAAAGCTTCCCTGAACCTCCACGCAGAACAGCCCGGTGCTGCTCTGAAACCGGCAGGCATTCTGGACGCAATTGGCTCCCATGGCCTGCAGCACATCGCAAACCGCTGCCCCGGCTTTTTCACATTCCGAACCCCCCAGCCCGGCCGGGCCAAGCACAGATACCTGCACACATTCCAGCTTTTGGGCACGGTCACACAGCTTCAGGCTGACCGCAGCCACGATCCCCTCCGGCGTAGGCATACTCTGTCCGGGATAGGCTCTGTCCGCCCGGATCCCGGCATTACACAGCGCGGAAACTACTGCTTCTACGATTGCATAGCCCATGTGTCCTCACCGCCCTTTTTCACACAGAGTCCCCACTGATAAGCAGCCTGATCCCCGACCATTACCGTTTCCAGTCTGCAAATCACAGCTTTCAGCGCTCCCTGTGCCAGCACATCTCCTTCTGTCATCACCGGTTTCGTAGGTGCCAGCAGCACATACTGCCCGGTTGGGATCTCTCCCAATGGGCTGAAGGAACGCTCCATATTCTGCCAGCTTTTGGAATTCGAATGCTGCAAAAAGCCGCGGAAAGAGATCTGTTCTTCTCCGCACTGCAGGATCAAAAGGCTCCCATATCGGCGAATTGCTTTTTCTATGGCAAAAACCATATTACACCCCCATAAACGCAAACCGGTCCTTCATGTACGGAAGCATCATCAGTTCCGCTTGATACCGAAGGCAGCAGGCAGCGGCATCATTGCCGCTGTGTCGCAGGGTCAGATTCCCCGCTGTGATCTGCTCAGGGAGCGTTCCCCCCTCCACCTCCGACATGGCAGAAAGTGCGTACAGGCTTGCCGCCGCAATAAAATCCGCTTTGCAGTCCTCCGGCGTGATTCCATCCCGCAGCTTTTCCCGCAAAGATACTTCTGCGCTGCGGCACATCAGCTCCAACATCGGCCGATCCGCATCCTCCAGATCCCGGATCAGCACCAGCGCCTGGGCATAGATCTGTTCCGTCAGTGTCATACATTCAGAACCGCGGCAGCGCCGTCACAGATCTTGCCGAAGCCGGAGATGGAAGTAATGGCAGCCCGCTCCAGCTGACGGTCAATGAGCTTATCGTGCTCCACCAGTACATCGCCGGCCTTTACCAGTTCCAGTGCATAGCGGTTGTCGAGACCAATGATCGCGCCGTCAGCAACAGCACCGGTGCGGTGGATCTGGGCGCCCAGAGGCGTGCCGACCTTGCCGGTACCCTGGAAATTCAGACCGGTCATGGGATTCTGCAGTTCGGGGATCTTCAGAAGATTGGTCATTGTAGCGGTAGAGCACAGGAGGGTGTTCATGGTGTAAGGATCAAACTGCCCCCAGAACTCCACCAGCTGATCATTACCAAGCGTACCCTTGGTGCCGGAAATAGGACTGCTGCCGATGGTGTACTGAACTGCTGCATTCTCGTTTCCGTCGCCGTTGATGATGACATTGACGGCATCTGCCACCAGCTGTTTCTGGATGTGGGCGCCGATCTGGCGCAGCATAACGCTGAACAGGTCCAGCTTCTGGAAGCGGATCGCTTCATAGGAAGCCACCAGCATTCTGCCCCGCTTGGAAAGGCTCACCAGATGCTCCTTGGTCTTGACCTCGGTCTCAGGGATAGCCGCACCCTCTTCCACATCCTGCAGAGCCTTGTCTTCATCGGTAGGATTGGAGTAGATGGAACGGTAGTCCATGGCATCGATCATGGTAGTGGTCGCCACGATAGAGGGAAGGATGTCATTCTCCTCCATGCCCTGCCGTACGGTACGGGCGATGTACTCCGGGAACAGTACTGCACTGTCCATGGTGCGGAAGAACTTCTCCACAGTGGAAGAACCGGCACCCTTTGCCCGAATGCCAAAGCGCTTCAGCTGACGCTGAAAAGCATCAGTACCCTCCAGTGCTGTGCCACGGTAGTTTTCACTGGGGTCCAGAGACTCCAGCACCTGCGTAAAGCTCATTCCCTCCTGGCGGTACATACCCTTTTCCAGTTTCAGATTGTCATAACCCATTTTCTTGTTTCCTCCTAAGTAATAATATATGGTCACCGGCATTGCCGGAGATACCCTCAGATCATAAAGCCGCTTTCCAGCGCTTCCTTGTTTTCGAACGACACACCCAGCTGCGTCTGCATAGGCAAGCTTTCGTCCAGTCGAGTCTGCAGTGCCAAACGCAGATTCATCAGATCCTCTGCCGCCGCAACCTTCACAAGGCCGCGATAAACCGGTTCCTCTGCCCCCAGATCCAGTGCCAGGCACAGCCGCACCACATGATCCTCCAGTTCCTTGCGGTACTGCTTCCCCAGCTCCGCAGATTTGTACAGTTTCCGATACTCCCCCTGCACACCAAAGGCATCCGCCAGCTCCTTCAGCGTTTTTCTCCCGCTGCCCATACCCTTGAGCACACCGGCATCCCGCTGGGCAGGTACTGCCACAAAAGAGAATTCATAGGCATCCATCGGCTCTTTGAGGATGGCACAGCACAGCTGACCGTCATAGTATTCGCCCTTCTGATGCCCGCAGGTACCATAATCGCCGCCGCAAACAGAGCAAACCGAACGGCCCATGGCGCATCCGACGGAAACTTCCTTTTTGATCCCCGCTTCGATGTCGGCAATGATCTCCTCCGCGTTGCCGCCCCGTCGGATGTAAGCCCATGCCTTGATGTAACTGACCTCATCCTCACAGACTACCTGCGTCTCAAAGATCCTGGCGACTTGACTGTCGCTACTCCACTTGTGATCAACAATGCCGGTTTTGCCAATAAACAGCTTTGCCAGTGCCGGCAGTGCCGCCGTATCAAATCGTTCTCCATCCCGATCCACCTGATCGTCACACAGCCGAACCGAGAATACATATACCTGCTCCTGCGTCAGCTTTGCCTTTGCCTGGGCGTTGATGGCTTCCAGCTGTACAGCCGTGGGAATGCCGCTGCCCTGTACTTCCGTCTGCTTCTTGATTTCCATTTTCAAACCTCCTTAAATCCCTGCTTCTGCTCTTGCTTTTGCGGCCTGCGCCAGATACAGTTCCGCCTTGGCTTCTTCCGTAATGTCCTGCAGGCTGATGTCATTCCAAAGGATCTCCAATTCCGGGTCCAGCCCCTCCAGCGTCAGAAATGTGCGGCAGATCTTGCGAACCACCGGTTCTACTGTCCGCCGCAGAGCCCACAGCTCCGATGTCAGCAAGTCTGCCTGCTGGGTGCTCATGCGCTCCGTAGTGCTCCAGTTCAGGCCCAGCAAAAACGGCGGCAGCCCGGTTTTTGCCACCAGCTGCTCCAGAATTTGCCGTACCGGCACTTCGGAATCCAGTATCGGTGCTTCGCCGCCGATCACCTTGATTTCCACATCGCCAACCGCAACAAAATCTCGAACCGTACCGTTTTTATTGTCCTCCATGGCCCTTGCCCATTCGGACGCCACCTGTCTGCCCCGTTCCTGCACCATGACAGGATCCGTATCCTCACCGCCCTTGCAAATCACACTGTAACGCAGATTGCCGGAGCGTTCCCAGTTGGTACCAATGGCGCTGTAGATCTTCATCAGGATCTCGGCAAGGAATGGCATTCCCCGAAAAATACTGACGCCGTAAGGATGGGCAGGTTCCGGGTTCATTGTCGTAAACAGCAGCAGCTGCTGATAGGGCAGCGGCCGCATCAACCCCTTGTCATCCATGCCCCAGATCACGGTTTACAGCGGGTTGTCCCCCTCCTGCATCTGCAGCTGCGTCACATCTCCCCAGCACACTGCACGCAGTTTTCCACCGGCGACCACCATTTCTCCCACCGCTCTGCCGTAAGTCAGTACACTGTCCACGAAGCTTGCCAAAAAGCTGTCAATGCCCACCTGACCTCTTCCGCAGGGAACATTTTTCAGAAACTGTTCCAGCCGCTTCTGCGCTGCCGCACTTCGGCATTTGACACTGAACCCTCCGCTCAAGCGTACCAGCTTCCCAACCGCCGCATCCAGCACCGGAACGGCCTCCCGCATTTCCCGGTACATCTGTTCCTCACCGCCCCCAAGGGGAGTAAAGCTTCGGATCGCGGAAAACGGATGGGTATTTCCGTTCCGTAGCTGGCAAACCGCCGTCACCGGTTTTGCTTCCTTTCGATTTTTCCTCATAATTACCACTCCTTTCACTTTTTACGCTCCACCGCACAGGCAGCAAAGCGGTTGTTCTGTTTTTTCAGAACTGTCGTCACAAAATACCGCATATCGTCCATGGCATGATCGTTTTCCTTTTTCACGCGGTCCTTTGCCTCACTGCTCAGATCCCACACATACTCATCCATCTCCCGCAGGCAATCCCTGCAGCCCTCACAAATAACGATCCTGCCTTCCTTTAAGCAGTCTGATGTCAACCGGATCCCGGAAAGCACATCGTTGTCCGCCTTTTGCACATGCCACCCATGTCTTTTCAGCACCTCAATAAAGCTGGCTGCCGACGGATCCACAATGACCGCAGTCACATTCCGGCTTCCCGCCAGTTTTTTCAGCTCTGACGCGTATTCCTCATCGGTCATTTGATGCTGCCTTTCCCGGGAATTGAAGTAGAACTCCTTGACCCGGTACCACACGCCATTCTGCAGGCCCCAAAGGCCCATGGATGTGGGATTCACCGTGCCGTAGTCGCAGGAAACATACCATTTTTCGTAGCTTCCGCCGGGTACGGGCTGTACCATATCCGGACCGAAAAAGTCATACACTCTCCCCTCCGCCTGCGCCCACTGTCCCAGAATAAACCTGCGGTAGAACACACCGGTGTACAGCCTTTGGTATCGCTCCCGGATCGCCTGGGTAAGCGACGGATTGTCCTCCATGGTAAAATGCAGCCGCAGGCAGTTCCGCTCCTCCGCCCCAATATCCATGTCTTGTAAAACCAGTGACTTGGCCCTGCCGGATTGCAGTTGAACCACAGCCTGCTCTCAGCTACAGAACATCTGGCGCAAGCCTGTTCCACGAAGGACCGGGGCATCAGCGCCACCTCATCCAGCAGTATCCCGGCAAAGGTAATGCCCTGAATCAAGCTCGCTGAGCTTTCATCCCGTCCACCGAAAATGTAGAACTGATTCCTGTGCCCCCGAAAAGTCACTGTCACCAGATTTTCCGTCCGCTTTTCCTTCCAGCTCGCCCCAAATGCCTCCAATCTCGGTAGGATCTCAGACAGCACATTCCTGCGCAGAGAGGATATGGTCTTTCCGCAAACGCCGAACCGCTTTCCGTCAAAGCACACCATCGCCCACAAAAAGAACGAAAGCCCCATGGCAAGGGTCTTGCCGGACCGCACCGCTCCATCGCAAACAATGGCCTCCTTGTCGCAATGAGGGCTTCCGGATGTCCACCACGTCAGAACCGTTTTCTGCTTTGCGGAGAACTCCCGGTAGGTCATTTCCGCTCCTCACCCCCCTGCAGCGCTTTCAAAAAGGATTCCAGGTCGTCGCCGCTTTCCTCTGCCAGCAGCGCCAGCTGTTCCAGTGCCTTCAGCCGGTCTACCAGCCGAACCTCCACCATTCCCTTTTCATTGCGCTTGACCTCACTAAGCAGGCTCAGATCCAGCTTGTCCAGCACAGCGTCATCCTTCATCACCAGCTTCACGCAGTCGTTGGCCTTTCCGAAGGCCAGCTCCGCCAGCCGCCGTGCCACATCCTCCTTCTTGAGCTTTCCGGTTCGGATCCGCTGTTTCAGCAAAGACTCCGTATTCTTCTGTTCCATTTTGCGCCTCCCTTTCATCCCCACCCCAAAAAACAAAAGGAGTTGCACATAACCGTGCAACTCCTTTATTTCTTCCGGAATCTCTTTTCATCCTCTCCGGCCTTCAGCCTTTTTATTCTATTGACATATTTCTAATATCATAGTATAACATATTTATCATCAAAAAAGCTGAGGATAACCTACACTCCCTTTCACACGCTTGCTGGGCAAAGAACAGCTGGCAGGACTTGAGTATTGACGCTTTAAAAGCAGAATGGAGATTTTCAGATGCGCACATATAAGATCGCTAACACGGTAATTATTATTTTTTTGATTGTAATTGCCATATGCGGCTTACTATCTTACAACAGCATCCCTCTGGCACTAAATCATGCCGGACTGACTTTCGGGAGTATTCAGTACATCGAGGGTATTGATATAGAGGCCGATGGAGATCATTTTTCCGTGATCCAAACCTATACGGATTCCGGTAAAGTTGCCCTTGCCCTTCTAAAGAAAAACACCTTTGGCTTTTGGGTTGTCGATCGCATGTCAGCCTGTACCAATGAAAAACCCGTGGCGCAAATACTTTGGAGTAAAAGTGCTGGCATTTCGAGATTTTCCCCCAGCGATGCCGGAGACTTTGAAAACGAATGCCATTATGTCTACGCAGGAAATAATGCAAAAAAACAGATTACTATCACTCCGTCCATGCTGCCAGCAAACTGCGCAGCAAATGTCCGGCAAGCCGGCTCTTTATATGTGATCCATATCATTTGCTTTAGCACGGATTACCCGCAAATCAACATGACGGAAACTCTTATAAATCACGGTTTTATTGAAGAATAAGAGGATCTTCCCTATCCGCCCCGCTTTTGCGGGGCGGATTTGTTCTATGGTAAAACTGCGGATGTTCTCTCATTTGGCCTTGGAGTTGACTTTTCCCTTTCCCACGCATATAATGGTAAAATATGCTAAAAACGAGGATAATATTATGAAGTTTCACACAAAAAGCCTCGCTCTGGTGCTTTTTGCCGCGCTGACAGCTGCCTGCCTGTTCAGCGGCTGCGTTTCCTACCCCACCCCCGGGGCCACACCGCCGGCATCCGGTCTGCAGACCGCCCCGTCTTCCACAGCGCCAAGCACATGCCCCACGACTGCAGAAACCACTCCCACCACCGTTGAAACCACCCCTGTGGCGACCGTCCCCCCAACCACGGCTCCTGCAGCTACGGAGCCTTCCTCACAGCCAACCTTTCCCTGCCCTGACGATCTCACAGCGTCCCACGCTTTCCTATACCGCTGCAGTGACGAAGACTTCCTCTTCCTGAAAGGCAGCATGTATGACAGGATCTATCCCGCCAGCATCACCAAGCTGTTTACCGCCTATGTTGCCCTTCAGCATCTGGAACCTAACCGGGAAATCACGGTCGGCAATGCGATTGATACCGTCCCTCCGGATTCCTCCCTTGCCTTTCTCTCCTTAGGCGATGTGCTCACTGTCGAGGATCTGATCCACGGCATGCTCCTGCCCAGCGGCGGTGACGCCGCCCGGGTCATTGCCGCTGAAGCCGGACGGGTCATCTCCGGAAAGAGCGATATTTCCGATCCGGATGCCATTGCCGTATTCATAGAAGAAATGAACCGGCAGGCCGTGGCCGTGGGCATGACCGGAACGCATTATGTAACTCCCGACGGTTTTCATGACCCGGATCACTATACCACTATGACCGACCTGCTGCTTTTGGCAAAAATCAGTCTGGATCAACCCCTGATCCGCCGAGTAGCTTCCACCACGGAATATACCGTCACCCTCGCAGGGCGCAGCGCCACCTGGCGCAATACCAATCTGCTTCTGCATCCATCCTCCCCCCATCCCGAATTTTACCGGGAAACCGCCATCGGTTTAAAAACCGGCTTCACCATTCCCGCCGGCCGCTGCCTGTTATCCGCATTTATCATCGACGGAGAAACCGTTTTGGCCGGTGTCTTTGGCTGCCCCGATCCCAATTGGGGATTCATCGCCCAGTTCGAAAACATTTGTTGCCTGTACGATACATACCTCGCTCCATAAAAAATACCGCCCGTTCCGGGCGGTATTTTTTGCTTATTCCAATTCAAAAACGCCTGTATACAGCTGATAGTAAGTTCCCTTCTGGGCAATCAGTTCCTCATGGGTACCTCTTTCAATGATCCTGCCGTGGTCAAGCACCATAATGCAGTCCGAATTCATAACCGTTGAAAGCCTGTGGGCGATCACAAAGGTGGTTCTGTTCTGCATCAGCGCATCCATACCCTTCTGCACCAGCGCTTCTGTGCGGGTATCGATGGACGAAGTCGCTTCATCCAGAATCATTACCGGAGGATCCGCAACCGCCGCCCGGGCAATGGCGATCAGCTGCCGCTGACCTTGGGAAAGATTGGCGCCGTTTCCGGTCAGCTCCGTGTCATATCCCTCGGGAAGCCGGGTAATAAAGTCATGGGCATTGGCAAGCTTCGCCGCCTGCATGCATTCTTCATCGGTAGCGTCCAGTTTGCCGTAGCGGATATTATCCATCACCGTTCCCGTGAACAGATTGGTATCCTGCAGGACAACACCCAAACTGCGCCGCAGATCCGCCTTTTTGATCTTGTTGATATTGATGCCGTCATAGCGGATCTTACCGTCGGCAATATCGTAAAACCGGTTGATCAGATTGGTAATGGTGGTCTTGCCGGCGCCGGTGGCGCCAACGAAAGCGATCTTTTGACCGGGCTTTGCGTAAAGGCTCACATCGTAAAGGACCTGCTTGTTCTCCACATAGCCAAAGTCCACATTTTCCATCACGATGTCGCCCTTCAGCTCCGTATAAGTCACCGTACCGTCTGCCTGATGGGGATGCTTCCACGCCCAGTGCCCGGTGCGTTTTTCGCTTTCCGTGATGTTTCCGGCGGCATCGATCTCCGCGTTGACCAATGTCACATAGCCATTGTCCACTTCCGGCTCTTCGTCCATCAGATCAAAGACACGCTCCGCGCCGGCCAGCGCCATGACCAGGGAATTGATCTGATTGGAGATCTGGTTAATAGGCATATTAAAGGAACGGGACAACAGCATAAAACTCATCAAGTTACCCAGCGACAGCAGTTCGCCGCCGGAGGATACCGCGATCACACCGCCCACCACAGCAAGAACTGCATACTGAATATAGCCCAGATTGTTGTTCACCGGGCCCATCATATTAGCAAGCCGGCCTGCTGTGTAAGCATTTTCGCACAATTCCTCGTTGAGTTTGTCAAATTCTTCCTTGCAGACTTCTTCGTGGGTGAATACCTTCACGACCTTCTGCCCGTGGATCATTTCTTCCACATAGCCATTCAGAGCTCCCAGAGAGCGCTGCTGCCCGATGAAGAACTTGGCAGACTTGCCCGTGATCTTCACCGTAACCATCAAAATGCAGGTTACTGTTACCAGGATCACGCAGGTCAGGATCCAGGAAGCCTTGACCATCGCGATAAAGAGCACCACCAGTGTCACCACAGAGGAAATACACTGGGGCAGAGTCTGGGAGATCATCTGCCGCAGGGTGTCAATATCGCTTGTGTAGCGGGACATGATGTTGCCTGCCGCGTTGGAGTCAAAATACCGCAGCGGCAGCTTCTGCATCTTGGTAAACATCTCATCCCGGATCAGCTTTTGCGTTCCCTGGCTGACGGAAACCATCAAAAATTGATGCAGGAAGGAAGCGATCATACCCGCTGCAAAAATGATGACAATCCGGACGAGATACGACGCCAGCGGCGCGAAATCCGTAGAGCCGGATGCCACCATCGGCAGGATATAGTCATCCACCAGATTGCCGATATTTTCACTGCCGGTAGCCTGAGCCTGTGCCGTCAGATAAATGCATACCAGCACGATCAGCAAAATGGGAATGTATTTTTTCATGTAGCTGATCAGCCGCAGGAGGGTCTTTCCGGGATTCTTGGCCTTCCGGCCGTCGCCGCGCATACGAACAGGTGGCATTATTCATCCCCTCCCTTCTGCTGAGAATAGAATACTTCCTGATAAATCGTAGATGTGGCCAGCAGCTCCTCATGGGTTCCCACCGCATTGACCATGCCGTTGTCCATAATGATGATCATATCCGCATCCTGTACCGATGCCACCCGCTGGGCGATGATCAGTTTGGTAGTTCCGGGGATCTCCTCCCGGAAAGCCTTGCGGATCATGGCATCCGTATGGGTGTCAACAGCAGAGGTGGAGTCATCCAGAATCAAAATTTTGGGCTTTTTCAGCAGCGCCCGGGCAATGCACAGCCGCTGCTTCTGACCGCCGGAAACATTGGTGCCGCCCTGCTCGATCTTGTGATCGTAGCCATCGGGAAACGCTTCAATGAAATCGTGGGCGCATGCCAGACGGCAGGCATGGATCATCTCTTCATCGGTAGCCCCGGCGTTGCCCCAGCGCAGATTATCCTTGATGGTGCCGGAAAACAGCACATTCTTCTGCAGCACCATAGCCACTTCGTCCCGCAGTGTCTGCAGATCATAATCCCGCACATCCACACCGCCGACCTTGATGCTGCCTTCGCTGACATCATAAAGCCGGGGGATCAGCTGCACCAACGTAGACTTGCTGGAGCCGGTACCGCCCAAAATACCCACCGTAGCGCCGGAAGGAATATGCAGATTCACTTCCTTCAGTGCCCGGTGCTTGGCTGTTGCCGAGTAGCGGAAACCCACATTTTCAAAGTCAATGGAGCCGTCTGCCACTACCCTAATCGCCCCAACTTCGGGAGAAACCAGATCCGGCTCCTCTGCCAGAAGCTCACTGCACCGCTTCATGGGAGAACGGGACATAGTCAGCATCACAAACACCATGGAGAACATCATCAGCGAGGACAAGATCTGCGTGGTATAGGTAAAGAACGCGGAAAGCTGACCGGTGGTCAGACCCATTCCTTCCACATTTCCGGAAGCCACTACCATGTGTGCGCCTACCCAGGAAATGGTGATCATACAGCCGTAAACACACAGCTGCATAATGGGATTATTCAGTGCCATGATCCGCTCCGCTTTGCAGAAATACCCGTAGATCTTACCGGAAATGCCCGTAAACTTCTCCGTTTCCTTTTCTTCCCGAACGAAGGACTTTACCACCCGAATACCGTGGATATTCTCCTGCACCACATTGTTCAGCTTGTCATAGGTCTTGAATACCTTATCAAAGATCTTAAATACCGTCGGTGTCAGGCAAACCAGTGCGATCACCAGCACCGGCAGCGCCACGCAGTACACAAGGCTCAGCTTCACACTGATATTCATAGCGGAAAACATTGCAAGGATCAGCATCATAGGGCTGCGGATCGCCATGCGGATCATCATCTGAAATGTCATCTGCAGGTTAGCCACATCGGAAGTCAGCCGGGTCACGATAGAAGCCGTTGAAAACTTATCGATATTGGAAAAACCAAACCCCTGCACCCGGTGGAACATATCATGCCGCAGATTCTTGGCAAAGCCGGTTCCTGCCCGGGACGCAAACCACGCCGATGCTACACCGAATGCCAGCGAGCACAGTGCGCAGATCACCAGCAATATCGATTGCTTGATCACCACATCCATATTTTGCAGCTTAATGCCCTGATCATATAGCGTGCTCATGATCAGCGGGATCGTGACTTCCATGGCCACTTCGCCGATCATGGTGATCGGGCTTAATATCGCCGCCCATTTATATTCCCGGATGCACCGGGCCAATCTTCTTATCATTTGGTTCGCTCCTCCTCATGCTTCGGTTTTCTGCAAGGGCTGCCGCCCATATTGTCGATGGCCCGTTCCAGAAACGCTGCAAACAGCTCCTGCTCCGCTTCCGTGAACCCCTGCACGATCCGTTTTTCATTGCTGCGAATGGTGTTGTGCATCATTTCGTTGCATTCCTGCCCTTTGGGAAGCACATAGATCCGCTTGCAGCGCCGGTCCTGTTCATCCGGTCGAATTTCTATGAAACCTTTCTTTTCCAACCGGGCCAAAAGGCCGGAAACCGTCGGATGGCTCAAATGGAACGCTTCTTCAATATCCCGGCTGCAGGGCGGCTGTTTTCTGTGGGCAAGAAAGCCCATGATGTGTCCTTGCGCCGCTGTCAGATCCATTTCGCACAGCGCGTTGGTCATGGTCTGATCCGTGCACCAGTGCAGGATCCGAAGCAGATGGCCGTAATGCTTTTGCAAGTTGCTGCCTCCTTCCGAAAATGTAGCAAGCTACGCATTATTCTACCACACCGCTTCTCATAACGCAACCCAAACAAAAAAAGTTTACAAATTTCCGCTTGGCGGCGAGTCGCCGCTGACAACTCGCATGAACTGCGTCTGGTGTCGTTACTTCCCAGACCCGCCCGGTAACGATACTGCGTCCTTCAAATTGCAGTTTGCCGCTCTTGCCGTTCTTGTTAAAATCTGTTATACTGTCCCAAAAGGAAGTGATCCCATGCTCTACGACTGCCATATGCATATGATCCTCGACGGCGAATATTGGAAGGCCGCTATTGCCCGCCACAGCGCTTCACCGGACATGTCCTTCATTCACGCTGTCCTTCACCGCTATCAGCAGTTGGGCTTTGCCTACCTGCGGGACGGCGGTGACCGCTGGGGTGCCGGCGCTGCAGCCCGGGAAGTCGCCCCGGAATACGGCATCACCTACCGCACTCCGCTTTCCCCTCTTTGCATGAAAGGCCATTACGGCGCTTTCATCGGCGAAACCTATGAAAATCTTGCGGAATATACCGCTTTGGTGCGGAAAATGCGGACAAACGGTGCCGATTTTATTAAAATCATGATCTCCGGACTTATGGACTTTGATCATTTCGGCGTACTTACAGAAGATGGCTTGCCCTCCGCACTGATTCGAGAACTGATCCACATTGCCCACGAAGAAGGCTTTTCCGTCATGGCCCATGCCAACGGTGCCCGAACTGTGGAAGCCGCCGCAGCAGCCGGTGTGGATTCCATTGAGCACGGCGCTTATCTGGATCCTGATGCTCTCGCCGCCATGAAAGATGCCGGCACCGTCTGGGTCCCTACGCTTTCCACCATTGGCAATCTCCGGGGCACCGGCCGTTTCAGCGAATCCGCGGTATCCGCCATACTGGAAAGCGCCCTGCAAAACGTATCCGCTTTCGCGTTCATGGGCGGCCTTCTGGCACCCGGAACAGATGCCGGTGCCTGGGCAGTGCCTCATGGAAGCCTCACAGAGTACGCCCTTTTGGAAACCGCGCTGGAAGAACAGACACAGACCGTTCTCTCCCGGGGAATCGGCGTACTCCTTTCCAAATTCTAAGCAAAACCCCTGACGCTTTTGCGTCAGGGGTTGCGTTTATTCGCCGTCAGATGAACCGGTGGGCTCACTGCCTCCGCTTTGACCGGGATCCGTCGCAGCCGGAGCGTTTGCCGTCACCTTTCCGTCCTTGTCCAGCGTAAGCTTGCCATTGCCGGGAGCCAGCACATAGGGATCTTTCCCGCTGACCGTGACCAGCAGTCCCTTCTCAGGATCATATGCAAAAGAGCCACTGGTAAGTACGCGGCTGTAATCCGTAATCTCGTAGCTGTAGACAGTTACCTCTTTCCCTGCGGAGTCTTTTGATCCCACATTGATGATAAAGTGGTTGCATGCGTTATCCGCACTTGTGTTGATACCCTTTTCTTCCAGAATGCCCAATTCCAGTTCTCTGGTTTCGGTCACTTCGCAAACACTGCATTTCCGCACTTCCGTTCCGGGCTTACCGGCAGCGGGTTCCGTTTGGATTTCCCAATCGCCGAAGCCGTGCCCCAGTGCAGGGATCTTATCATCTTCCTTTTTCTCGCCGCAGCCGTTGTTGCTGCAGGTATATTCCGTGTAGCCTTCTTCCGTGCAGCTGGGATCATGTGTCTCGCCCTTCACCCAGGCATGTCCGGTGGCCTTGATCACATTTTCCCGCTTAATGTCCTTGCAGCGCTCACACTGGGATTCCACATATCCGTCCTGCTCACAGCTGACAGTTACCGTTTCCGTTACCTTGTAGCTGTGCCCCAGAGGTTCTTTGATGTCTGTTCTTTCTTCAAAACCGCAAACGGAACACTTGCGCAGCGTATACCCTTCCGCATCGCAGGTGGGAGAAATCAGCTTTCCGGCACCGAAGGAATGCTCCAGCGGCTCGGTCGTTTCCAGCTTGGTTTCGCCGCAGCTGCAGACATAGATCGTGTAACCAGCAGCCTCACAGGTAGGCTTATGCTCTTCCTGGACACCGGAAAAGTCATGCTTATGCGCGGGCTGAGTGGTAGGAGGTACCGTAGGCTGGGTCGTTGGCGGCACAGTCGGCTGGGTCGTAGGCTCCGTTGTCGGATCCGTTGTCGGATCCGTCTGGGTGGTAGGAGGATCTGTCTGATCAGGCTCATCAGGGCCAAACAGCGCACCAAAAAACGGTGCCACTTTCCCGACCAAAACGCCCATCATGATCACCATGACCGCCAGTGTCGTGCACATTATAATCAATACGATTCGCTTCAACGGCATCGTAAAACCTCCTTTGCTTCTTCGTTAATCCATTATAACGCTTTTGGGCCATAATTGCAACCCCGGCTTTTGAATTCTCCTGATCCCCCATTCCCCGCCGTTCAAATTTCAGTTTGCACGCCAAAACAACGGGCGTGCTTTTCAGCACGCCCGTTAACAAGCATAAGATTACAGCATCATCAAAATCTTTTTCGCTATCAATACCGCCATATATTCCCTTCCCTTTTCATTCGGATGCGTTCCATCGTTCTCTTGGAAGAAATACGCACTTGTATACGCATTGAATTGGCACTCATTATACAAATCCAGGCAAGGGATTTTTAAGTCTCTACAAACGTCTTTCATTGCCTCGGCATAATCAATTAATGTACCGCTTCCCCAATCCGTTGTGTCGCTGTCACCGATAACAGTTCCGTCTTTTTCGTCTA
This sequence comes from Faecousia sp., assembly GCA_045576415.1. GTDB lineage: Bacteria > Bacillota > Clostridia > Oscillospirales > Oscillospiraceae > Faecousia. Next base: position 18,367 of record JAZNGJ010000109.1, read on the forward strand.
TAAGTCTCCTGTAAATCGGCGTTGTAACCAGTATTTTAATGTGTGGATACCTGGATTGTATCTGTTTTATGGAGTATCTTAACGCACCGCATACTGTAGAAGTATCCCATAGATCATCCGGATTATCCAGTACTGCACCGGGGCTGCGATAATCATTGGTGCCATAAGAGATTGTAATGAGATCTACTTCATTCCAATCGATTTCATGAGCAAGAATGCGTACTGTATTGGTAAAATACCCGGGCATTCCTTTCCAGCCGGCAGTTATTGCCTGTTCCATGGACGAAAAATCGCCTGAATTGATGCAATCAGCAATCCGGTACATGGAGCAGGTATCCCAGTTTTCTTCATGAATGCTCATTCTGCACCCGCCAAAACCACAGTTATACACCAGCGCTCCTGTTATCCTGCTAATCTGGTTCGAAACTGCGCTTGTATCCAATGTGTTGCCAACGATACTGTCGCCAAAGTTTACGATCACTTTCCCTTCCAGTGGGTTACTCTTCTCAATATACTCTTCTTTTATACCAAACCGTTTTGTGTAACAGGAGCTTTCATCAGCATCTTCCAGCATCCATTTTAGGTTTTCCTTCAAATCATTAACGCTGATTCTAATATACGACGCATTCTCGGGAATAATAAGGATACGGCTTCCCTCATATATATAGCACCCGATCTGTGTGGAGCCTGAAGAATAAATCCCGCTGATGAATTGCTTGTCTTCATCATAATACGCTCCTATCAACGCATTGTACGCAAAACTGATTCCATTACCATCATTATAGGTTGTAAAAATATATCTTTTGCTCGAATCGATCTCAATATAGTCCGCAGTGCCCCGATAGAGCAAGTCCGGACGGTCATATACAAGCCCATCCTTGTAGTTGATGTACACACCGTTGGAGATCGTTGCGTCATAGATCATATTTTCTGTTTTGACCCACTTGGCACCAATCTGTTCCAGCAAATTGATGCGATTCTCTAATTTTTCTTCTGCCTTATATGCTTCTTCCCATTGCTTCGTATTTGCTTCCGCAATTTTTCGGTTTTGCGTTATATTGATAGCCGTCAACGCAGTAAGGCATCCACACAGGACAATCAGCACGCAAAGCAATATCAAACTCAGGTTTTTACTAATGGCTAAAGCAGAGGATTTTTCTTTTGTCATCTTGTTTTCTCCCAACCATTTATACAGGAACTATTCTTCCCGCAATTATACATGTGTAGTTCCTTTTTGTCAAATTCTTTCAGGAAGTATAATTCCTATAGAACTACAGAAGGGAGAAAAACATGCTAATATTTGATTTGCATAAAATAGGTAATAATTTACTGTTGATTCGCAAGAGTCTTGGCTTGACACAAGCAGAGGTTGCTGAATCAGCAGGTTTATCCGACCGTACCTATGCCGATATCGAGCGGGGAACTGTTAGCATGAGAATAGACACCCTGTTAAAAATCTGCCGTGTCCTTCATATTACACCGGACGAAGTGATGACCACTGACGATTGCTTTGCTACTACACAGCAAGAGGAATTGTTTGCACGCTTGACCAATTGCAATTCCAGAGACAGAGAAACCGCATTGCGGCTTCTCTCCGTTTTTCTTTAATCCTTAGGCAAATCGTAAGGTCATGTTTTTTAAGAACCCCATCATGGCAATAACACGCTCTAGCTATAAAAATATCCCGGCTCATTTGAGCCGGGATATCATTGTTTAGGAAGTAGAATTACTTCAGAGCCTCTTCCACAGCAACAGCAACGCTAACGGTCATGCCGACCATGGGGTTGTTGCCTGCGCCCAGGAAGCCCATCATTTCCACGTGAGCGGGGACGGAGGAAGAGCCTGCGAACTGTGCGTCACCGTGCATACGGCCCATGGTATCGGTCATGCCGTAGGAAGCAGGACCTGCAGCCATGTTGTCGGGATGCAGGGTACGGCCGGTGCCGCCGCCGGAAGCGACGGAGAAGTACTTACGACCGGTCTCCATGCACTCTTTCTTGTAGGTGCCGGCAACGGGATGCTGGAAGCGGGTGGGGTTGGTGGAGTTACCGGTGATGGAAACGTCAACACCCTCGTAACGCATAACAGCAACGCCTTCACGGACATCGTCACAGCCGTAGCAGTTAACGGCAGCGCGCTCGCCCTTGGAGTAGGGAATGCGCTCCACGATCTTCAGCTCGCCGGTGTAGTAGTCAAACTGGGTCTTCACATAGGTGAAGCCGTTGATTCGGGAGATGATCTGCGCAGCGTCCTTGCCCAGACCGTTCAGGATGACCCGCAGGGGCTCCTTACGGGCCTTGTTAGCGGAGCGGGCAATGCCGATAGCGCCTTCGGCAGCGGCGAAGGACTCGTGGCCGGCCAGGAATGCGAAGCACTTGGTCTCGTCCCGCAGCAGCATAGCGCCCAGATTGCCGTGGCCGATACCGACCTTGCGGTCCTCAGCGACGGAGCCGGGGATGCAGAAAGCCTGCAGGCCGATGCCGATGGCCTCAGCAGCCTCAGCAGCGTTCTTAACGCCCTTCTTCATAGCGATGGCAGCGCCAACGCAGTATGCCCATGCGGCATCCTCAAAAGCGATGGGCTGAATGCCCTTCACGATCTCATAGGGATCGAAACCCTTGGCCTGACACAGCTGGCGGCAGGCTTCCACGGATTCCAGACCGTACTGAGCGAGGACACCATTGATCTTGTCGATTTTTCTTTCGTAACCTTCAAACAGAGCCATAGTCTTGTCCTCCTCTTATTCGTGACGGGGGTCGATGTACTTGGCAGCGTCAGCAAAGCGGCCGTAGGAGCCCTTAGCCTTCTTCAGAGCCTCGTTGGCATCGTCACCCTTCTTGATGAAGTCCATCATCTTGCCCAGATTGATGAACTCGTAGCCGGTGATCAGATCATCCTCGTCCAGGGCGATGCGGGTAACGTAACCCTCAGCCATCTCCAGATAACGGGGACCCTTTACCTTGGTGGCAAACATGGTGCCCACCTGGCTGCGCAGGCCCTTGCCCAGGTCTTCCAGAGAAGCGCCGACGGCCAGACCGTCCTCAGAGAAGGCAGACTGGCTGCGGCCGTAAACGATCTGCAGGAACAGTTCGCGCATAGCGGTATTGATGGCGTCGCACACCAGGTCGGTGTTCAGAGCCTCCAGCAGGGTCTTGCCGATCAGAATTTCGGAAGCCATAGCTGCGGAGTGGGTCATGCCGGAGCAGCCCAGAGTCTCAACGAGAGCTTCTTCAATGATGCCTTCCTTCACATTCAGGGTCAGCTTGCAGCAGCCCTGCTGAGGAGCGCACCAGCCGATGCCGTGGGTAAAACCGCTGACATCCTTAATTTCCTTGACCTGGACCCACTTGCCCTCTTCGGGAATGGGAGCGGGACCGTGATAGGCGCCCTTGGCCACGGAGCACATATGCTGTACTTCTGCACTATAAATCATGGCAAATTTTCCTTTCTTTCAAAAGGCGGTCTCTCCGCCTTTGGATTTACTTATGTAGAAAACCGAGATTTTCCGCATATATTATACATTCATACAAAGCAATTGTCAATCGCCAGTCGCCACAAATCGGTACCATTTTATCCATAACACTAAATGATCGTTTACGGTAGCAGAACAAATGCTGCAGCAATCTTCCGTCTACCATGTCATTCCGAGGCCCCAAAGGGGCCGTGGGAATCTCCTGGTACAATCTCCGATCCTGCTTAGCATTTTTATAGATGGTACCGGGAGATTGCCACGGGCAGCACAGCTGCCCTCGCAATGACAGGCTTCTTTTTTAGTGCGCCGCTTACTAAGATAAACGATCATTTACCGCAGGATCGTTACCGGGCGGGTCTGGGAAATAGCGAAAACCAACGCAGTCCGCGCGAAATGTCAGCGGCGACTCGCCGCTAAACGATCATTTATCTTTTCCATCTACATAAAATGTCCGGATGCCAAATGACATCCGGACTTGAGCTTATTCTTCTTTCAGCGCGATGTGAACGGTATCCAGCTGGATCTGGTCGACGGCGGTAGGCGCGCCCATCATCAGGTCCTGCGCGTTCTTGTTCATGGGGAAGGTAATGACCTCGCGGATAGACTCCTCGCCGGTCAGCAGCATGATCAGACGGTCAACACCAGGAGCTGCGCCCGCATGGGGAGGCGCGCCGTAGGTGAAGGCATTGTACATAGCCGGGAACTTCGCCTTCACATCCTCTTCGCCCAGACCCACCATCTGGAAGGCCTTGACCATGATCTCAGGATCGTGGTTACGGACAGCTCCGGAAGCGCTCTCATAACCGTTGACCACCAAATCGTACTGATCGGCATTGATGGCCAACAGCTTCTCAGTATCACCCTCGGCATCCAGCAGCGCCTGCATACCGCCCTGGGGCATGGAGAAGGGATTGTGGCAGAATTCCAGCTGGCCCGACTCCTCGCCCATCTCATACATGGGGAAGTCAACGATCCAGCAGATGGCGTACTGTTCCTCGTCAAAGTGACCGGGGACACGCTTGCCCAGCAAGGTACGGATCACGCCGGCAGTCTTCTGAGCAGCCAGCTTCTTGCCTGCAGCCATACAGACGAAGGAACCGGGCTTCAGATTCAGCTTGGCGGCCAGAGCGTCCTTGCAGTTTACAAGGAACTTGGAAACGCCGCCGGTCAGCTCGCCGTTTTCATCCACCTTGACCCAGCAGGCCTTGTTGCCGGTCTGAACTTCCACATCAACGAGCAGCTTGTCGATCCACTTTCTGGCCTGGTTAAAATCATCCACAGCAACCGCCTTAACGGTAGCACCCTCAAAAGGACCGAAGCCGCAGCCCTGCACCTCAGCGGTGATATCCTGGATCTCCAGATCGATACGCAGATCGGGCTTGTCGGAGCCATAGCGCTCCATAGCATCGTTAAATGCAATGTGGCGGAAAGGAGCCTGAGAAACTCTCTTGTACTTGCCAAACTTCTCAAAAACAGGCACCAGCACATCTTCCAGCGTGCTGAGCACATCCTCCTGTGTGGCAAATGCCATCTCCATATCCATCTGGTAGAATTCACCGGGAGTACGGTCGGCACGGGCGTCCTCATCACGGAAGCAGGGCGCGATCTGGAAATACTTGTCAAAACCGGAGGTCATCAGCAGCTGCTTGAACTGCTGAGGAGCTTGGGGCAGGGCATAGAACTTGCCGGGATGGTTCCGGGCAGGAACCAGATAGTCACGGGCACCCTCGGGAGAAGAAGCGGTCAGAATGGGCGTGGTGATCTCCAAAAATCCCTTCTCGGTCATCAGCCGGCGCAGCTCAGCCACCACCTGGCAGCGCAGGATGATGTTAGACTTGACCGCAGGATTCCGCAGATCGAGGAAACGGTACTTAAGGCGCACATTTTCGTCCGCGTCCTTGCTCTTATTGATCTCAAAGGGCAGCTGGTTATGGACACACTTGCCCAGTACCTCAATTTTTACCGGCACCACTTCGATCTCGCCGGTGGCAAGCTTGGTGTTCTTGCTTTCCCGCTCCCGCACCTGACCGGTCACGGAAATGGTGGACTCCTTGTTCAGATCCTTGATGGCAGCCATCATCTCGGCATTCTCAATGACCACCTGTGTGGTACCGTAAAAGTCACGGAGCACCACAAAAGCGAAATTGGAGCCGACCTCGCGGATATTTTCCATCCAGCCGACGATGGTCACCTGCTTGCCGGCATCGCAAAGCCGCAGCTCGCCGCAGTTATGTGTTCTGGATTGCTTCATATTCAAAGCCTCTCTTGTTTCTGTATTTTAACTTATATATTATTCCATAAACAGCCGAAAAAGTCAATCTCTGCCACCCAAAAACTATTTTATACAAACTTCCCTGTTTTTTATACAAAACAGTATCAAAATACCACTATTCTCATTCTTTCTCCCTTCAATCACGGCATTTTCAAAAAATCAAGTCCGCATTTTTCACAAATTTCCGACCTTCATCCTTTTTTTTATGTGAATACTATGAAAAGTTGTAAAATTTATGATTTTTAGATTGATTTTACCAGAACTTTCGCATACAATAAGTTGGCAAGCGTATGAAATGCTGAAAAAAGGTTCTGAGGTATCTGGAATGCTGAATATCGTTCTGGTGGAGCCGGAGATCCCCCAAAACTGCGGCAATATTGCCCGCACCTGCCCCGCCACCGGCTGCCGGCTGCATCTGATCCGTCCCCTCGGCTTTGACATTTCCGAAAAAGCCGTCCGTCGGGCCGGTCTTGACTACTGGAACATGGTGGAAGTCCGGGATTACGAGGATCTTTCCGACTTTTTCTCCCAAAACGATGTCAGGCAAATGTGGTGCCTTTCCACCAAAGCCCCCCGATGCTATACAGAAGCTGCTTTTTCTGAGGATTGCTACCTGTTCTTCGGCAAGGAAACCAAAGGTCTCCCCGAGGATTTTCTTGCGGAGCACTATGACGAATGCATCCGCATCCCCATGAAAAGCGATGCCCGGAGTTTGAATCTGAGCAATGCCGTAGCCATCACGGTTTTTGAGGCACTGCGCCAGCTTTCCTTTCCCGGCTTGCAGGATTACGGAAAAATGCGTGGATGATCCACGGTAAATGGAGGAATACATTATGAACTACAACAAGAAGTCCATCGAAGACATTGAAGTAGCCGGCAAGCGGGTCCTGTGCCGCTGCGACTTCAACGTTCCCACCAAGGACGGCAAGATCACTTCCGACAAGCGCATCGTCGCCGCCATGCCCACCATTGAATATCTGGTAAACAAGGGCGCCAAGGTCATCCTCTGCTCCCACATGGGCAAGCCCAAGGGCGAGTGGAAGCCCGAGCTGAGCCTGAAGGTCGTTGCCGTCCGCCTCAGCGTGCTGCTGGGCAAAGAGGTCATTATGGCTGCTGATGTTGCCGGCGAGGATGCCAAGGCAAAGGCCGCTGCCCTGCGCGACGGCGATGTGATGCTGCTGGAGAACACCCGTTACATCAAGGGTGAGACCAAGAACGATCCCGAGCTTTCCAAGGATCTGGCATCCATGGCTGACATTTTTGTCAACGACGCTTTCGGTACCGCACACCGCGCCCATTCCTCCACCGCCGGCGTGGCTGACTATCTGCCTGCTGTTTCCGGTTATCTGGTGCAGAAGGAAGTCTCTATCATGGGCAAGGCTCTGGCTAACCCCGAACGTCCCTTCGTTGCCATTCTGGGCGGTGCCAAGGTTTCCGACAAGCTGAATGTTATCAATAACCTGCTGGAAAAGGTCGACACTCTGATCATCGGCGGCGGCATGGCCTACACCTTCCTGGCCGCACAGGGCTACACCGTCGGCAAGTCCCTGGTTGACAACGAGAAGCTGGACTACTGCAAGGAAATGATGGCCAAAGCTGAGGCCAAGGGCGTCAAGCTGCTGCTGCCCGTCGACACCGCCGTTGCCGCTTCCTTCCCCTCTCCCATTGACACTGAGATTGCTGTTGACTATGTGGACTGCACCGCCATTCCCGCTGACCAGATGGGTCTGGACATCGGCCCCAAGGCCTGTGCTGAATTCGCAGCTGCTGCCAAGGCAGCCAAGACCGTTGTCTGGAACGGCCCCATGGGCGTATTTGAGAACCCCACTCTGGCAAAGGGCACCATCGCTGTTGCTCAGGCTCTGGCAGACAGTGACGCCGTGACCATCGTCGGCGGCGGCGACTCCGCAGCCGCTTGCGAGCAGCTGGGCTTCGCTTCCCAGATTACCCACATCTCCACCGGCGGCGGCGCTTCTCTCGAATTCCTGGAAGGCCTGGAGCTTCCCGGCATTGCTTGTCTGGAAGACAAATAATCCCATTTTGCGCAACCTTACGGGGGTGGCGCTGCCTCCCCCGACTCCATCTACTCATAAAACCATAAATTTGTAAATCACATCGCCACGCGATGCGCACATATAAAGGAGAAATCGAAATGAACAGAAAGTATCGCAAGACCGTCATTGCCGGTAACTGGAAAATGAACAAGACCCCCTCCGAAACCAATGAGTTTATGGCTCAGCTGAAGGCCATTATGCCCAAGGGCCGCTGGTGCGACATCGCCCTGTGTGTTCCCGCTGTTTGCATTCCTGCTGCTGTCCGCGCTATGCGTGAGACCAGAGTGGGCATCGGTGCTGAAAACTGCAACCCCAATCCCAGCGGTGCATACACCGGTGAGATCGCTACCAATATGCTGGTAGATGCAGGCTGTAAGTATGTTATCATCGGCCACTCCGAGCGCCGCGCTATGGGCGAGACCGATGCAGATGTCAATGCAAAGGTCCTGGCCGCTCTGGAAGCCGGTCTGACTCCCATTATGTGCTGCGGTGAAAGCCTGGAGCAGCGCGAGTCCGGCATTACCGAGGAGTGGATCGCAATGCAGATCAAGCTGGGTCTGCAGGGTGT
>JAZNGJ010000110.1:0-50142 GCA_045576415.1 Faecousia sp.
TGCTGTTGGGTGCTGCTGCTCAGCTGGGCGTGTTTGTGGCTTTCTTTGTTGCCAAGGCCTCCGGTCTGTTTGATGCTCTGGAAGCTGCTTCCATCGGTATCATTGGCGGTGCCGACGGCCCCACAGCGATTTACCTGACCACCAAGTTGGCACCCCATCTGCTGGGTGGTATTGCGGTGGCAGCATACTCCTACATGGCCCTGATCCCGCTGATCCAGCCTCCCTTCATGAAGCTGCTGACTACGCCCAAACAGCGTCAGATCAAGATGGTCCAGACCCGTACGGTATCCAAGACCGAAAAGATCATCTTCCCCATCGTAGTTACTATTTTTGTGGCCCTGCTGCTGCCCAGCACTGCTGCACTGATCGGCTGTCTGATGTTCGGTAACCTGCTGAAGGAAACCGGCGTCACCGACCGTCTGAGCGATACGGTCCAGAATTCGCTGATGAATATCGTCACCATTCTGCTGAGTACCGCTGTCGGCGCCACCATGGTCGGCTCCAACTTCCTGACTACTCAGACTCTGGCAATCGTTGCGCTGGGCGTCTGCGCATTCATCCTGTCCACCGTCGGCGGTCTGCTTGGCGGTCTGGTGATGTGCTGGGCAACCAAGGGCAAGGTCAATCCCCTCATTGGCTCTGCCGGTGTTTCTGCCGTTCCCATGGCAGCCCGTGTTTCCAATAAGGAAGGCCAGAAGGCTAACCCCAGTAACTTCCTGCTGATGCACGCTATGGGCCCGAATGTTGCCGGCGTTATCGGCTCCGCCATCGCCGCAGGTTTCCTGCTGAGCGTGTTTGGCGGTTAATTGAAATCGAAAAAGCTGCCGTAGTTTTTTGCGGCAGCTTTTTTGGAATTATTCATGATCGTTTGCAGAAAGGATATGTACTATGAACATCATTCCGATTCCTAAAAAATATGTCTCTCTGGAGGGAACTTACGAGGGTAAGAAGCCCCTGAATGTGGCACGGGAGCAGTTTGATGCCTTCCACACCGCTTGGGATACCTTCCATCTGTCTGTTTTGCCGGTCAGCGCCGGTGAGGAGAATGTGTACTTCCTAGAAAATCCCGACCTTGAAAAAGAAGAATATGAGCTGAATGTCCGCAAGCAGGACATTGAGATCATCTACAGCACCGCGGAAGGCGCTTTCCGTGGGCTGTCTACGCTGGCTCAGATCATGGCTCAGGAAGAAATTTCCTGCGTTAAGATCCAGGATAAGCCCGACATCCCCGTCCGCGGCATCATGATCCCCGTTTACGAAGAGACCGTTCCCAAGCTGGAAACACTTTATAAGACCATGGATCTTATGGCCTCTGTCAAGTATAACATGGTTCAGCTGTACTTCGATTCCGTTGTTTTCGAGTATGACAGCATGGGCAACTACACCGCCGGCAAAGCCATCATCACCAAAGAAGAGATCCGTCTGCTGGACGCTTACTGCCGGGAGCGCCACATTGAGCTGATGGCAAATCAGGAGTGTCTTGGTCATATGCACTGCTGGCTGAAATATGACGAATTCAAGCCCCTTGCCATCACCACAGAGGGCAGAGCCCCCTTTACCGTCAACCCCCTGCTGGATGAAACCTTTGAATTCTCCAAGAGAATTTTTGACGATCTGCTGCCCAACTTCACTTCCAACCATGTCCATATCGGCATGGACGAGGCCTACGGTCTGGGTCTGGCTGAAACCGAACAGTACTGCAAGACCTTCGGCGAAGCTGCCCTGCTGGCGGATTACATCACCAAGATCAGCGGCTATCTGAAGGAAACCTACGGCAAGCGCTCTATGTTCTGGGGCGACTACGCCGTTAAGTATCCCGAAACCATGAAGATGCTGCCCAAGGATGTGATCTTCGTGGATTGGGGCTACGAGCCGCACCACAGCTTCGACCGTAACATTCTGGCCTGCAAGGAAGCCGGTATCGGCGTTTATGTTTCTCCCGGTACACAGACATGGGGCACCTTCAGCGGCAGAACAGATGTGATGGTTCAGAATATCTACGCCGCGGCGGAAGCGGCCCGTTTCCATCAGGCTGACGGTTTCTTCCTTACCAACTGGGATGTGACCTATCACCCCGTTATGAACGATCTTTCCTATGTGATCGGCGGCGCCTTCGCGTGGAACGCGGGCTACAACGATTCCATTGCCGAAAGCGGCAACGAGGACAACTGCCGTTACCGCAATGAGACCCTCCACAGCATTCTGCGGTATTTTGATGAAGTGGTTTTGAAGTCTACCGGCGATCGTTCCTGCGCTCAGGTTGTATATAAGATGGGTAACTACTACATCTTCGAACAGCCCGACAGCATGGCTACCTGGAACGGAACTCAGCTGTATAACACCTTCTTCGCCCCGGGACTGAAAAACTGCGACCTCAGCGCGGAAAGCCTCGAGGACATCATCTCCTACATGGATTGGCAGAAAAAGAATCTGTCCGAATGCACGCTGGAGCGGGAAGACAGCGATGCCGTCAAGTATGAGCTTCTGGTGGAGATCGACACCGTTATTCTGGCAGCAAAGGTACTGCTTGCCAAGCAGACCGCATGCTCCGAGGAGACCGCGAATCAGCTGAAGGCTGAGCTGGACGAGCTGACCGAAAGAGCGCTGACCAATATGCGCCGCTACAACAAGGCATCTGCCTATATTGAAAGCACTGTGGTCAACAAGATCGGTCGGATCAAATCCTTCCTGAACTAAATACCCGGCGCTGTCCCAAAAGGGGCAGCGCCTCTTTCTTATAAGAAACTTATCTCATAAATGATCGTTCCCCGGATAATAGACACAGCAGAATCTTGACATTTTTCAAAAATATGGTACAAAGAAACTATAAATAATAGGAGGTGCCACTATGAAAGTGTTTGAAACAAATATTATTTTTGAAAATCTGCTGCCTCAGCTTCGCGCCCTTGGCTCCGCTTTTCCCTACCTTTGCCAACTGAGCGACGGACGGATCCTCGCGGATCACCAGATGGGGCAGGCCTTTGAAAGTGTGGACGGCGCCAGCTACTTAAGCGAAAGCCGTGACGGCGGCGTTACATGGAGCAAACCGTGGAAAATTTTCCCCCACAGCAACGATCCTTTCCCGAAAAGTGAATCCTCCAAGGTCACACAGCTTCCCGACGGGCGGCTGATCTGCCTCGGTTACCGGTTTTTCCGTGACGATCCGGATAAGCCCATGGGAAATCCGGAAACCGGCGGCCTTTTGGATGACGAGATCTTCTTCTCCTTTTCCGGTGACGAAGGACGGACATGGTCTGAGCCGCAAATCGTGGGCTGCGCATGGGGCAACCATGTGGAAGCCTCCGCGCCGCTGACAGTGCTGCAAGACGGGAGCTGGGCTACGCCTATCACGGGTTTCGCCAAGTGGGACGGAACTTCGTCCGGTAGAAATTGCGGCCGTCTGCTGCGCTCTTACGATCAAGGAAAGACATGGAACGACGATACCGTCTGCATGGCCTTTCCCGGCGACACTGTGACCTGTTTTGAGCAGCGGATGTGTCAGCTGGAGGACGGTACCATCATCGTCATCGGCTGGAATGAGAACTTAAAAACCGGTCAGCGGCTTCCTAACCACATTACCTTCTCCTTTGATAACGGCAAAACTTTTTCCGATCCCGTTTCTACCGGAATCGGTGGCCAGGCTTCTTTCATTATGGCACTGGATGGCAGCAAGGTTCTGACTCTGCATGCCATTCGCCGGGATACAGACCGGCCGGGTATTTATGCCTGCATTGCGGACACAGCCGGCGGAAAATGGGAGCTTCTGCAGCAACAGCTTATCTGGGAGCCCAATGTTCCCATTATCAAAGACAATAAAATGGCCGCGATTTTTGCATTTTTGAAGTTTGGTCAGCCCAGTGCCATCCGACTGCAGGATGGGGACTTCCTTATGACCCACTGGTTCTGCACTGACGGCATGTATAAAACCTGCGCTACCCGTTTTCAACTGTAAATGAAAAGCACCGCAAAAGCGGTGCTTTTTTGCTGCGGTAAATGATCGTTTATATGAGCAGTCCCGACAACGAACGTAGGGCGGGAGCAAGCCCCCGCCCTACGGCATTACTAGAAATACATCGCAAAATAGTTTCCGCAGAATCGTTACCGGGCAGCGCAGGGCAAAAGCGATTACCACTGCATCCCGTGCGATGCGTCAGCGATGGTGCTCCGCGCAGCGAATCAAAAACCCATATGCTTGCCGGGGCAAGCATACCACAGCGAATCGACTCGCCGCTAAACGATCATTTACATTATAAAACTGCCTTTTCTTTTTTATATTGTATATCCGCAAAAAAACCTTGTTTTTTACACAGAAATATGATAAAATTTAGGGTGAGAAAATATGGATTTTTATATCCTTTTTTGTCCCGTTTTCGGGAAAAACATACAACGAAAGGAGCCGCGTTATGTATTCATCCGCCTATGTCTGGGCGAAGGTCCTGAGCTATCTGGAGGAGCGCCTGACCGCGCTGACTGTTTCCTCCTGGTTTGATGACGCGGAGGTGGTGGAGCTCAACGAGGAGCATCTGATCCTTTACTCTCCCGATGAATTCCGCCGGGGCATCATCCGCAGCCGCTGCACCGTTTATATCGAGGACGCGCTGAAGGAGATCTTCCAGTCGGATGCTAGTCTGATCGTCTACGGCGACAAGGAGCTGGAAGCATTCCGCTCCAAGGGTAAAACCGCTACGGCCATGGACTTCAATCCCCAGTTTAATTTTGACAATTTCGTGGTAGGCCCTTCTAACCGCCTTGCCCACAGCGCGGCCATTGCCGTTTCCAAGACACCGGGGCAGGTTTATAATCCCCTGTTTCTTTACGGCCCTCCCGGCGTGGGTAAGACCCACCTGCTGTACGCCATTGCCAACGGCATCCGCAAGCAGAATCCGGAGGCAAACATTGTCTACATTAAGGGTGATGAATTTACCAACGAACTGATCGCCGCTATCCAGAGCGGTAAGAATATTGAATTCCGCAGCAAATACCGGGAAGCGGACCTGTTCCTCATTGATGATATTCAGTTTATCGCCGGTAAGGAATCCACCCAGGAGGAATTCTTCCATACCTTCAATAAGCTCTATGAAGAGCATAAGCAGATCGTCATGACCTCCGACCGTAAGCCCAGCGATATGCTGACGCTGGAGGACCGGCTCAAGACCCGTTTTGAATGGGGATTGCTTGCCGACATCCAGCCGCCGGATTACGAGACCCGTATGGCGATCCTGAAAAATAAGGCAAAGAGCCTAGGCTTGAATCTTGACGACGATGTGTGCAACTACATCGCCATCAATGTAACCAACAATGTCCGGCAGATCGAAGGTACGGTGAAAAAGATCCTGGCTTACCGGGACCTGAACAACATGCCGCTGGATCTGAACAACATTTCCCGGGCAATTGACGATATGTTCAAGGTGGAAGGCAACGCTCTGCCAACACCCAGCCTGATCATCAGCCAGGTCTGCAAATTCTACAGCGTGGACGAGATCGTGCTTCGGGGCACGCTGAAAAACAAGGGAACTGCCGAGGCCCGGCAGGTTGCCATGTATCTGATCCGGAAGCTGACCAATCTGAGCTTGCCCGATATCGGCCGGGAATTCGCAAGAGACCACTCCACAGTGCTCTATGCCATCCGCAAAGTGGAGGTGGAGCTGAAAAAGGGCGACACCAACCTGCAGAACAATATTCGGGACATTACAGCAAATATCAATTCCTGCCTGTAATTTTTTCCACAGGGGCTGTGGAATGTGGAAAGATAACCTGTGGAAAAGGATCCGCCGAAAAACGCAAAAAACAGGCTGTGGAAAAGTCTAAATTTCTGCACAGTTGCCTGTGGAGAAAAAAGCGTTGCGGCTGTAGACAAAACAGGAGTTTTCCACATAAATTTCCTCTACTGTTGTTATTACTGCCTTTATTATTTACTGATATATATATTCTTTATTCTTTATACAGAAAGGATGAACCATATGCGTTTTACCTGTGAAAAAAGTATGCTGGTTCAGGGTCTCAACATTGCCGGCCGTACCGTTGCTCAGAAGAGCAGTCTTTCCGTTCTGGAAGGTATTCTTTGCAAGGCAGGCGTAGGTCTGAATCTGACAGGCTACAACATGGAAACTGCTATTACCTACAATGTTGACGCGGAAGTGACCGAAGCCGGCAGCTGCATTCTGCCTGCCCGTCTCTTTGGTGATATTATTCGACGTCTGCCGGAAGGCCCGGTAACCGTAGTGGTGGATGACAGCTTCAAGGTATCCATCCGTTCCGGCTACGCATCCTTTACCATTTCCGCGGAAAATGCCGAGGATTATCCGGAACTTCCCGATGTCAATTCCGGCCGCAGTATTCTGATCCCCCAGAATAAGCTGAAGGAGCTGATCTCCGGCACCATCTTTGCGGTTTCCGAGAATCAGGGCCGTCCCATCCACACCGGTGTGAAATTCGAAGTGGCGGACGACAGCATTTCCGCCATCGCGGTGGACGGTTTCCGTCTGGCCCGCCGGACTTGGCATCCGGAAAGCCCCATCGGCCGGGAGCTGAGCTTCGTAGTTCCCGCTGCGGGACTGAAGGAAGTGGAAAAGATCCTGACGGATTCCGAAGAAGATGCGGCCTTTACTCTGGGACCCAAGCACATTCTGTTCCAGATCGGCGGCGCGACTCTGGTATGCCGGCTGCTGGAAGGCGATTTTCTGGACTGGCGGCGGGTGGTTCCCACCAATTGCCCAGTGAAGCTGACTGCCCATGTTTCTGACTTGGCTGCTTCCATTGAGCGTGTGGGTCTGATCGTTTCCGAAAAGTACAAGAGCCCGGTGCGCTGCGTGTTCTCCGATCAGGTGCTGCAGCTGCGGACCAATACCACCATCGGCGCTGCCGAGGACCGCTGCTCCATCGCCGGCGACGGCAAGGAGCTGGAGATCGGCTTCAATGTCCGGTATCTGGCTGACGCTCTGCGTGTGATTCCTTCCGAGGAAGTGGTGCTGGAGCTGACCAATGGCCTCAGTCCCATCGTGCTGACCCCGGCGGAAGATAAATATGACTTTGCCTACATGGTCCTGCCGGTAAGAATTAAGAATAACTAAAATTTTACTATTGGGCAGGGGCTTGCTCCTGCCGTAAGGGTGCAATTATGAAAGTAACTGTTAAGAAAAAGGACAAGGCCATTCCTGTGGTGATCTCTACGGAGTTTATCAAGCTGCAGGATGCTATGAAATACGCCAACATTGTTATGAGCGGCGGCGAAGCCAAGCAGCTGATTTTGGAAGAGCAGGTGCAGGTCAACGGCGAAGTTTGCACTATGCGGGGCAAAAAGCTGTACCCCGGTGACCGGTTCCGCTTTGACGGCACGGAATATTTGATCAGTATTCATGAGAGTTTGTGATCTGTCCCTGCGGGATTATCGAAATTATGTAAACTTAAAACTAGCTTTTGATCCCGGTGTGAATCTGATCGTGGGCAGAAATGCTCAGGGAAAGACAAACCTGCTGGAGGCGATCTCCTATCTTGGCAGCGGAAAGAGCTTCCGTGCCCAGAAAACAGGAGAAATGATCCGTTTTGGTGCGGATTTTGCCGATATCGAAGGCAGGGTTTTCTCTCAGGAACGGGAACAGACCCTGCGCTGGGTGCTGTTTCAAGGGTCCAGACCCCGGCAGATCTGGCGCAACGGCGCCAAAAAGAAGACCGCGGCTGATATTTCCGGTGCTCTTTCCACGGTGCTGTTCTGCCCCGAGGATCTGATGATCTTAAAAGGCGGAGCGGCAGCAAGGCGGCGGTTGGGCGACCATGCGTTATGTCAACTAAGACCTAATTATGACGCGGCGCTGACAGAGTACAATCGGATCTTGGAGCAGAAAAACAGGATCCTGAAAGACCGGTTTGAAAATCCGTCGCTGCTGGAAATTTTGCCGGAATACAACCAGCGGTTGTGTCAGGTTGGTGCCCTGCTGATCTCCTACCGGGCGCGGTTTTATGACAGTCTGGGCAAGGCGGCAGAAAGCTATCACAGCCAGTTTTCCGGCGGCAGTGAGGAATTCTCTCTGCAGTACCGGACGGTGTCTACCGTAACAGATCCTTTCGCGCCGGTAACGGAGCTGACGCAGGCGCTTATGGCACATCTGGAATCCCACTACCGGGCGGAATTGGAAAGCAGCCAGTGCCTTACCGGGCCTCACAAGGATGATTTTGATGTGACCCTTTCCGGGATCAGCCTAAAATCCTACGGCTCTCAGGGACAGACCCGTACCGCTGCCATCAGCTTAAAGCTTGCTCAGCGGGAACTGATGAAGCGGGAGAGCGGCGAAGAGCCGGTGCTGCTATTGGACGATGTGCTTTCCGAGCTGGATCCCAGCCGGCAGGATTTTGTGCTGAACCAGATCACATCCGGGCAGGTGTTCATCACCTGCTGCGAGCCCGGCCGGTTTACCAAGCTGGGAAAGACGATAGAAATCGATAAAGGAAATGCTGTTCAGAGTGAAGAGTGAAGATTTAAGAGTGAAGATATTTTGATCTCCACTCTCCACTCTTCAATCTTCAATCTTTTTTAGGAGGACTAGTATGTCTGACGAAACGAAAGTAACACAAGAATACGGCGCGGAACAAATACAGGTTCTGGAAGGACTGGAAGCAGTCCGCAAGCGCCCGGGTATGTATATTGGCTCCACATCCAGCTCCGGTCTTCACCATCTGGTGTACGAGATCGTGGATAACTCCATCGATGAGGCGCTGGCCGGATACTGTAAGAACATCACTGTGACCATCAACCCCGGCAACTCCATCACCGTAACCGATGACGGCCGCGGCATTCCCGTGGATATCCAAGCCCAGACCGGCAAGCCCGCTCTGGAAGTCGTTTTTACGGTTTTGCACGCCGGCGGTAAGTTTGGCGGCGGCGGTTACAAGGTCTCCGGCGGTCTCCACGGCGTTGGTGCGTCCGTCGTAAACGCCCTTTCCGCGTGGCTGAAGGTGCGGGTCTACAAAAACGGCAACATCTACGAGATGAAGTTCGCCCGGGGACACATTACGCAGGAAATGACCATCGTAGGCAAGACCGAGAAAAACGGCACCGAGGTCACCTTCCAGCCGGATCCGGAGATGTTCGATGATACGGTCTATGACTATGAGATCCTCCATACCCGCATGCGGGAAAAGGCGTTTCTGACTGCCGGCCTGCGGATCAGCATTACCGACGACCGGGGCGATGAGCCTGTCAGCGACACAATGTGCTACGAGGGCGGTATCCGGGAATTCGCAACCTGGTGCAACCGCAATAAGACCGCGCTCCATTCCGATGTTATCTACATGAGCGGTATGAAGGGTGAAGCATCCGCCGAGATCGCCATTCAGTATAACGATGGCTACAATGAATTCATGCTTTCCTTTGCCAACGAGGTCAATACCCCGGAAGGCGGCATGCATGAGACCGGCTTTAAGACCGCGCTGACCAGAGTTCTCAATAACTACGGCATGAAAAACGGCATTATCAAGGGTGAGGACAAGGTTTCCGGCGAGGACTGCCGGGAAGGCATCACTGCCAACATCTCTGTCAAGCTGACGGATGCCCAGTTTGAGGGCCAGACCAAGGCAAAATTGGGCAACGCCTATATCCGGACGCTGGTGGACAGCATCGTAAACGATCAGCTGGCTACCTATTTTGAGGAACATCCGGCCACTGCCAAGGTGATCCTTGAAAAGGCCATGATGGCAAACCGGGCAAGAGAAGCCGCCCGGAAGGCCCGGGAATCCATCCGCCGCAAAACGGGCCTGGAATCCGGCCAGATGCCGGACAAGCTGCAGGACTGCAACGAGCGGGACCCCAGCCTTTGCGAAATTTACATCGTCGAGGGTGACTCCGCTGCGGGCTCTGCCATTCAGGGCAGAGATTCCCGGTTCCAGGCGATCCTGGCTATGTGGGGCAAAATGCTCAACGTGGAAAAGGCCAGAGCCGATAAGATCTACGGCAACGACAAGCTGTATCCGCTGATCGTGGCGCTGGGCGCCGGTATCGGCGAGGAATTTGACATTGAAAAGCTCCGCTACCACAAGGTCATCATTATGAGTGATGCCGATGTGGACGGCGCACACATCCGTACATTGCTGCTGACCTTCTTCTTCCGCTATATGCGGCCGCTGATCGAGCATGGCTATGTTTACTCTGCTGTTCCGCCGCTGTACAAGCTGAAAAAGGGTAAGCAGGAAAAGGTTGCGTATTCCGATGAAGAGCGGGATCTGGTCTCCGCTGAAATGCGTGGCGAGGGTAACGCCAAGGTGGATATCAGCCGGTTCAAGGGTCTGGGTGAAATGGACCCCCACGAGCTGTGGGAGACCACCATGGACCCCGAAACCAGAACGCTCCGCCGGATCACGCTGGAGGATGCCCGCCGGGCAGACGAAATTTTCACCATTTTGATGGGAGAGCAGGTAGAACCCCGCAAGGAATGGATCGAGCATAACGCAAAGTACGCAGTTAACATCGATATTTGATTTAAGAACTTTTAGAGATTGAAGATTGAATAGTGAAGAGTGGAGAGAATCCATATCTTCACTCTCCACTCTCAAATCTCCAATCTGACACTGGAGGTGTCATAATGGCACATAATCGCAGCTACAAACCCGAGGATATTCTGTTCCCCAACCAGGCCATTACCGAGAGTAATCTGGTTGACGAAATGGAGCGTTCCTATATCGAATACGCCATGAGCGTCATCGTAGGCCGTGCCCTGCCCGATGTTCGGGACGGCTTAAAGCCGGTGCACCGCCGCATTCTGTACACCATGTATGAAAGCGGTCTGACTTCTGACAAGCCCTTCAAAAAGTCCGCCACTTGCGTCGGTGATGTGCTGGGTAAGTACCATCCCCATGGCGACGCGTCGGTTTACGATGCTATGGTGCGCCTTGCTCAGGATTTCTCCATGCGCTATATGCTGGTGGATGGCCACGGCAACTTCGGCTCCGTGGACGGCGACCCCCCGGCAGCTTACCGTTATACCGAAGCAAGACTCAGCAAGCTGAGTAACGAAATGCTGCGGGATATCGACAAGGATACCGTCAACTGGGATCCTAACTTCGACGAATCCCGGAAAGAGCCCCGGGTTCTGCCCAGCCGGTTCCCTAATCTGCTGGTCAACGGCTCCTCCGGTATCGCTGTCGGCATGGCCACTAACATTCCGCCTCATAATTTGACGGAAGTGATCAATGCCTGCGTGGCAGTGCTGGATGACCCCGAATGCAGCATGGTGGACTTGATGGAGCACATCTCCGGCCCTGATTTTCCCACCGGCGGCATCATCATGGGCCGCAGCGGCATCCGCGCCGCCTACGCCACCGGCAGAGGCAAGGTGGTTGTCCGTGCCCGCACGGAATTTGAAGAATTTGGCAAGGACCGGATGCGCATCATTGTTACGGAGCTTCCTTATCAGGTCAATAAGCGCCAGCTGATCAAGACCATCGCCGAGCAGGTAAAAGACAAGCGGCTGGACGGCATCAGTGACCTTCGGGACGAGACTGACCGCAACGGTATGCGGGTGGTCATCGAGCTGAAGAAGGATGCCAACCCGCAAGTCGTGCTGAATAATCTCTTTAAGCAGACTGCGCTGCAGTCCAGTTTCGGCATCATCATGCTGGCACTGGTGGACGACCAGAAGCAGCCGAAGATCCTTAGCCTTCGGCAGATCATTGACGAATACCTCAAGCATCAGGAAGAGGTTCTGACCCGCAGGACCCAGTTTGACCTGCGCAAGGCACAGGAGCGGGCTCATCTGCTGGAAGGTCTGCTGATCGCCCAGGATAACATCGACGAAGTCATCCGCATCATCCGCACCGCTTATGACGATGCCAAGCAGCGCCTACAGGAACGCTTCGGCCTTGACGATATTCAGGCACAGGCTATTTTGGATATGCGTCTGAAAGCCCTGCAGGGTCTGGATCGGGAAAAGCTGCAGAACGAATTTAACGAGCTGCAGGAGCGGATCGCTTATTATCAGGAGCTGCTGGCCGATCCTGTGAAGCTCCGGGGCGTACTCCGTGAGGAGCTCATCGAGATCCGGGACAAGTTTGGCGACAAGCGTAAGACCGAGATCCAGGAGATCGAGGACGAGATCGACATCGAAGACCTGATCGAAGAGGAGACCTGCGCATTCACCATCTCCAACCAGGGCTACATCAAGCGGATGCCGGTGGATACCTACCGGACCCAGAGCCGTGGCGGCAGAGGTGTCAACGCTCAGAATTTGAAGGAAGAGGACTTTGTCAAGTCGCTGAACATCGCTTCCACCCACGACCATATGCTGTTCTTTACGGACAGGGGCCGTGTGCATCACCGCAAGGGCTACCAGATCCCCGAAGCAGGCAGAACTGCCCGGGGTACAGCCATCGTCAATGTTCTGCCGCTGGAGCCCGGCGAAAATGTTACTGCCATGGTCATCACCCGGGAATTCCACGAGGATGAGTATCTGATGATGGTCACGGCGCAGGGTACGGTAAAGCGGATCCCCTTCATTGCTCTGGCTACCCGCCGCAAGGGCGGCATCCGGGCCATCACATTGGATGAGGGCGACCAGCTGGTCAATGTGATCCGCACCAATGGCGATGACAATATCATCCTCGCCACCCGGGAAGGCATGGCCATCTGTTTCAACGAAAATGATGTGCGCCCCATGGGCCGTGATGCCATGGGCGTTAAGGGTATCACGCTGGTGGGATCCGACTATGTCATCGGCGCGGAGAAGGCAGAGGAGGGTAAGACCCTGCTGACGATCACCGAAAACGGCTTCGGCAAGCGTACCGAGCTGATCGAGTACCTGCGTACCGGCCCCAACGGCGAAAAGCAGGCCCAGAGCCGCGGCGGCAAGGGTCTGAAGAACTACAACATCACTGCCAAGACAGGCTTCGTTGCCGGCTGCCGTGTGGTAGGCGAGACGGATGATGTTATGGTCATCGAAAACGGCGGCGTTATTATCCGGATCCCCGCTGCGTCCATTAATATTTATAAGCGCGATGTGCAGGGCGTCATCGTCATGCGCGTGGAAGAGGGTAACCAGGTGGTTTCCATCGAGCGCGTGGAGGCGGAAGAGCAGGAGACCGAGGCATGAAAACGGTGACACTGTACACCGACGGTGCCTGCTCCGGCAATCCCGGCCCCGGCGGCTGGGGTGCGATTTTGGCGTATAACGGCGTTCAAAAGGAGCTGTCCGGTGGTGCGGAAAGCACCACCAACAACCGGATGGAGCTGACGGCGGTCATTGAAGGCCTGTCCGCGTTGAAGGAAAGCTGTATCGTAGAGCTGTACTCCGACTCTAAGTATGTCATTGACGCACTGGAAAAGGGTTGGGCATGGGGCTGGAAGAAGAAAGGCTGGATCAAATCCGACAAAAAGCCGGCCCTGAACCCCGACCTTTGGGAGCAGCTTCTTGCGCTGACCCAGAAGCATGAGGTGCATTACCACTGGGTCAAGGGACACGCCGAAAATCCCATGAACAACCGCTGCGACGAGCTGGCAGTTGCTGCTGCCAGCAATGCGAAATGCATAATGCATAATGCAAAATGAGGAACAAAATGAAAGAGAATATAATAGTAGAAAAGAGTTTTGATTTTGCTGTCAGAATTGTAAATCTGTACAAGCATATTACAAACAATAAAAAAGAATATATTCTCTCAAAACAATTATTACGCAGCGGTACCAGCATTGGGGCGAATGTAACAGAGGCACAAAGAGGTCAAAGTAAGGCTGATTTTACGGCAAAAATGTCAATTGCATTAAAGGAAGCTTATGAAACAGAATATTGGTTGAGATTGCTTTATAAGACAGAGTATATGAATAAGACAGAATATGAAAGTGCTCATAATGATATAACAGAACTGATTAGTCTATTAATTTCAATCTGTAAAACAGCCAGTAATAATAAGTAATTATGCATCATGCATTATGCATTATGCATTAACAAGACCGGAGGTATGTCAATGTATTTGAACATCGGTAACGATATGGCGGTACGGGATACCTCTATCATCGGGATCTTCGATCTGGATAACACAACTGTTACACCCCGTGGCCGGGAATTTCTGGATCGGGCGGAGGAAAAGGGAGAGGTCGTACCCTGTGACGATCTGCCAAAATCCTTTCTGCTGACGGCGGAATACGGCATGAACCGGGTATATCTGACCTCACTTAACGCATCTACACTGGAAAAACGAATGAAATAGGAAAAAGACGGCGCAATGCGCCGCCTTTTTGCGACGAGTCGTCGCTGACACTTCGCACGCAGTGCATGGGTATTCGCTTCTGCCCTGCGCCGCCCGGTAACGCTTTTGCGGAAAAAGCCGTAAATGATCGTTTATGTTACGAAAGGCGTGCATCCAAGCCTCCCTCTGACGAGGGAGGTGGCTTCGCCGAAAGGCGAAGACGGGGGGAGAGAAAAGGTTAGTTTTACCACTTAGTTCGCACAAATTGCTTGCTTTTAGGTTTTCTCTCCCCCAGTCATGCCGTTCGGCATGACAGCCCCCTCGTCAGAGGGGGCCTTGAGAGTTGCTCCTCTGAGTGATCTAAACGATCATTTATGCAAATAATTCCTCAATGGACGCAAAGCGGTAACCCATTTGTTCCCATTTGGTCAAAAGCTCGTCAAGAATTGCTGCATTGGTGGAAGATGTGGAGTGCAGCAGCACCACCGCGCCATTATGGGTGCGGGGCAGGAGCTTAGAAAATGCATAATCCTTCGTGGGTTGGGCATCGTTGTTCCAATCCACATAGGCAAGACTCCAGAATACGGTCTTATAACCCAGCTCTTTGGCCATCTGCAGATTGCTTTCGCTGTAATTTCCCTGCGGGGGACGGTAGTATTTGGGTATTTGGGCGCCGGTGGTTTCCTGATACATGGCTTCCAGATCGGAAAGCTCTTTTTGAAAGGCAGCTTTATCAGATATTTTGCTCATATCCGGATGGTGCATGGTATGATTGCCCACAATATGCCCCTCGCGCACCATCCGCCGCACCAGATCCGCATTTTGCTCGATGTAATTGCCCACCAAGAAGAAAGCGGCGGGCACATTATGCTTTTTTAGTGTGTCCAGAATTCTAGCGGTACAGCCGTTCTCATAGCCGGCATCGAAGGTCAGATAAATGACCTTTTCCTCGGTATTTCCAAGATAAACCGCATCATATTGCCGTAGCTGCGCAAGGCTGGCCGGGCCATTGGGGGCGCTGCCTTCCTGGCGAAAGCTCAGTCCCCATGCGCCGGTTGACATAACATTATTTACCATCAAATGGATACCAAAACCCAAAGCGGCGCACAGGGCGCAGATGATAATGATCAGATCCCGTTTTCGCATAAAAAATCCCTCCCATGGACAATCTATGCCCCGGAAGGGATCAATATACGAACCGTTTGAGCCGCTGGGAGAGCAGAAAAGCCAGTGCGATCTTCGCCGTGTCAGGCAAAAGATAGGGCAAGACACCTTGCAGGAAAGCTGTGACCAGGGCATCTTCCGTAAAACCGCCCAATTGGGAAAAGGCCATCCACAGCATTCCGCACCCATAGCAGCAAAGTATACCAAGGATTACCGCCGGGATCCGCATTTTCGCACCCAACAGGAAGGTCAGCAGCCAGTAAACCAGTCCGCTGGCGGCAAAGCCCCATAAATATCCGCCTGTGACACCCAAAAGAGCACCTAAGCCGCCCCGAAATCCGGAGAAAACCGGAAGTCCGACAGCGCCAAGGAATAAATAAACCAAAACAGCCGCCATTCCCCGGCTGCCGCCCAAGGTCAGCAGCGCCAGAAACACGGCAAAGCTTTGCATGGTAAAGACGATGCTTCCCAGTGGCACCGCAATCCAAGCGCACACCGCCATCAGCGCTGCAAACAGGGCGCACAGCACCATATTCCGGATCTTCAATGCCACCACCTCACTTCCGGCACAGTGTAGCATGGCAACAGAAAAATGTCAATGCAAAAAAACGGGAAGGTATGGACATTTGATTTTGATTGGATTATAATACTGGTAATTCGTCTACGGAAAGAAAAGAGGATAGCCATGAAACAACTGGGCAGCTTTACGGGAAAGCCGTGGTACCAATGGGTGATCGCGGCACTGTGCTTTCTGATGACTTTTACGATCCTTGGCTTCTGCAGCTCCTCCCGGGGTGTGTACATCACGGCGATTACGGAAGCTTTGGGGATCAGCCGCAGCGCATACTCCCTGTCTGACACCTTTCGCTACATCACAACCACCATATGCAACGCGTTCTTTGGCGCACTCATTGCGAAATTTGGTGCCCGGAAAATGATCGGTGCAGGCTTTGCGGCAACGATCATATCGACTTTGCTGTATGCCTACGGCAACAATGTGGTCTATTTTTACATTGGCAGTATTTTCCTTGGTTTGGGTGTGGCATGGACATCCACGACCATGATCGGCGCGGTGGTAAGCCGCTGGTTCACCGCCAACCGGGGCTCGGTCATGGGCGCGGCACTGGCAGCAAACGGTCTTGGCTCTGCGCTGGCGCTGCAGATCGTGACGCCCATCATCCACAGCAGCACATTTGGCTATCAAAATGCGTACCGTCTGGTTGCGCTGATTCTGTTGGTTGTGGGCACAGTGATCTTGGTGCTATTCCGCAATGAGCCCAAAAAAGCGCCGGAAGGGCAGGCGCAGCAAAAGAAGCGCAGAGGCAGAAGCTGGCCCGGCGTTCCCTACAGCGCTGCAGTGAAAAAAGCGTATTTTTACTTATCCCTGTTCTGCATTTTCATTACCGGTATGATTATTCAGGGAATTTACGGTATTTCCGCACCGCATATGGAAGATGTGGGATTGGATGCGACCTATGTGGCACTGGTGCTGAGCGTGCAGTCTATTACGCTGACATTTTTTAAATTCGGTGTGGGCGTGATCTACGACAAGTCCGGCCTGCGGATCACCTCAAATATCTGCTTTGTTACCTCGGTGATCGTCCTGGTAATCCTTGCCTGCGTGACCAATTCCCCCACCGGCAAGGTTTTGGCGATGATCTACGGCGTGGGCGTATCCCTTGCCATGCCGCTGGAGACCATCATGCTGCCGATCTATGCATCCGATCTGTTTGGCGAGCACTCCTATAATAAGCTCTTGGGCATCGTTTCGGCGGTCAATACCGCAGGCTTTGCGCTGGGCGCTCCTGTGGCAAACCTGTGCTATGATACCACCGGCAGCTATAATATCGCCCTTTACGGCGGTGCTGCATTGATGGTGGTGGCAACTGTGGTGATGCAGTTCGTCATTACCGCGGCGCACAAGGAACAGAAAAAGGTAGAACAGCAAACAAGCGGCGCATAAGCGCCGCTTGTTTTTTAATATAAGATCCGATCCGCCAGGGAAATAGCGGCAGAAAGCCGTGTGAGAAACGTTTCGCGGTTTACATAACTATTTATATTCCATGTTCGCTCGGACAGCGCGGCCAGATTCCGCTTCACCAGCGGGAATTCACCCTCGTGATCCCATTCCCACGCGCCAAGAAGCGCACCCTTGACCTGCGCCGTGGGCGCAAGCTGAATGGGATTGTGAAAAGCCGCCGTCTTTTTATTCCAGTTCTGCCAGTTATACACATTCCAGTTCAGAATGTCTTCTGCATGCCAATAGCGATCCGGCGTGATATACAGCGGCTGCCATGAGGCATTCACCACAGAAAATCCTTCCTCCACCAGCTCGTTCGGCAGATGGTAGTAGGATTCCCAGCCCATGACTAACACCTTCCGGGACAGATTTTCTGTTCCTTCTTTCGGAAATCCTTCCCATACGATGGGGATCTTCCCCAATTCCAGTACCAGATCGGTGATTTCTTTTGTAAAGTGGGTATAAAGCGTGTGGACATCGGGAATATTGTTCCGCTCCATATATGCAAGGCAGTCAGCGCAGTAATTCCATCCGTCCAGCAGTGCTTCATCACCGCCGACATGCAGGTAGCGGGAATGGGGGAACAACGCAATAACCTCTTCCAGCAGCTTACGGATGCTGTCCATGACACCGGGCTTTCCCACGCAAAGCAGGCTGTCGTCGATTCTAGCGTCGGGAGATATCGGCGTATTACCGAACAGCTCCGGATAGGTCAGCTTTTTCTGGGTCCCATGACCGGGGAACTCGATCTCAGGGATCAGCTCCACATTGCGGCTGAAAGCATAATCGTTCAGCTGCTTGATCTGCTCTTTTAGGTAGCTTCTGCCCGGCGTGGGCAGCTTGGGGAACACATCGCTGCAAAGAGTGTAGCTTTGATAATCTTCAAAATGCAGGTGTAAATACTTGATCTTATACAGCCAGCAGATGTCCACATAGCGAAACAAAGTTTCAAAAGGATGCCTTCTGCGGGCAAGATCCACCATCAAACTGCGATATTCGCAATCGGGAGCGTCCGTAACCGTGACACATGGGAGGGTGCGATCCGGCTGCAAAAGCTGCAAAAGGGTAGCAAGGGCGTAAGCAGCGCCGTCAGAATCGGATGCCCATAGGAAAACGCCTTCTTCATTGCATTCCAGCCGGTAGCCGCCCTTCGGTAAAGAAGGATCCTGCCGCAACAGGATACCGCCGGTGCTGTTGGCAAAATCGATACCGTATGCTTTTTTGGCATAGGCGCAGAAAGAATTGGCGCAGCGTTCAAAGGAAACATCACTTTGGATCGCCTGGTGAAAGGTTACTCTGTGACCGTCACCGGAAATTTTCTTGGGCGCGGGGATTAAATGAAAGTCCATGATATCACTCCAACCACATATAAATTCGGCGGGTCAACCCGTCCTTTTTCTCATGGGGCAGCACCTTGATCTTGAGCCGGCCCTCGGTGTGAAGCTGCCACAGCACATCGTAAACCAGCCGGGCACCCTGCTGATAGGGATGCTTTTCCGGCCAGATATCCTCCATTTCCCTCTGGACCGCAAATTCCAGATCGTCAAAATACAGAGGCGCGTCTTTTTTGCCCTGCAGAAGCGCAGCGATGCGATCATACCCTTCCTGATAAGCATAGGGCGTGACTTCGCAGACATCCTCAACAGTGATCCGCTCCTTGCAAACGGTCAGTCCGTCACGGGAAAGGGCGCAGCTGTGCATCAGCGGAAGCTGGATGCATTCGCCGGCAATATCTTCCGGGAAAGCAAAACGGGTGGTAGAAAGGTAGCTTTCGCCGCCGCTCATCATAGCGCACATGGGTCGGGTGGTGCGGATGGCGAAGATCCGCTCCGGTTCCGCGGCGCTCAATGCCACCGCAACGCCATCGCCGTACATATGATTTCCGGCCAGCGCCATGGCTTCTGCCATGGTCTTTCCCTGCTTCAGGTATTCCTGCACCAGATAGACCCGCACCTCCGGCGGATGGACACGGTCGCCATTCTTCGCCATAGGGTGCTGACCGCCTAGATTGGGGGTTCTGGAGGAAAATTCATAGCTCAGCTCCTCCAGCCATTGGGTCGCGGCATCCCGAAGATCGGTGTATGCGGAATTGGAGGATGTTCCATTGGACACCAGCGCAAGTTTCCCATCTTTTGAAAGGAATGGATGCAGCAGATTCTCCTGCCCCGCTTTGCCGCAGGAGCGGGAATGGATGATACCGACTGTGCCGGGCAAGTCCATGGCATCGGTTTCCCGGATCAGGGTGTCCACATCGCCGATGACTTTCCGGCAGTAGAGCTTACCTTCATGCACCGTTGCGATGCCTGTGCCCATGCAGCCGTCGAATGCCTCCTGCTTGCGGAGCATTTCGATCAGAATGGGCGCAGCGCGGCGATTACCGACATAGCCCGCAATATTACACATGATTTAATCCTCCAACCACATATAAATCCGGTTTACCGGGCCGTAACGGGTGGGCTTTGGAAGAATGGTGGTCTTCAGACGGCCCTCGGTATGGAGCTGCCAGAGAACATCATATACCAGCGCCGCATGCTGCACGAAGGTATTCTGCTCCGGCCAGATGTCCTTCATTTCCCGACCGACGAAGAATTCCAGATCATCAAAATACAGCGGTGCGTCCTTTTTGCCCCGCAGTTCCGTGACAATGCGGTCATAAGCCTCATGATAGGCATAGGGGGTGATCGGGCAGACATTTTCCCGGTGGATCCGGTCGGAAGTGATCTTCACGCCGTCCCGGGTGATCTCGCAGACATGCATCAGCGGCAAAGAGAACACCTCGCCCACAGCTTCTTTCGGAAAAGCAAAGCGGGTGGTAGCGATATAGGTCTCGCCGCCGGACATCACTGCGCACATGGGGCGGGAAACACGGCAGGCAAAGAACTTATCCGGCACGTTCTGATTGATCATGACGGACACATTATCCGCAAACATCCGGGTGCTGGAAAGGGCAAAGGCTTCCGTAATGGACTTGCCTTGCTTCATATAGTAGTCGATCAGATTGACACGAACCTCCGGCGGCATGACAAACCGGCCGTTTGCCCGCTTGGGGGATTCGTTATTCGGATTATCCTTTTCCGTACGGAAAAAGTATCCATTGTCGAGAAGCTCATCCACAGCCTCATCCCAACCCTTGGCAAAGGCACAGAAAGGGGGATGGCCGCCGTTGGTAACCAACGCCATATCCTCATTCATAGCGATAAAGGGGTGATATGCGTCCCCTACATTGGCCCCCCTGGGTCGGGCAGCCAAAGAAGTACCGGAGAAATGGTTCTCCTCATCGGGCTTGATCAGCTCTGCCATACCGCCGGGGCGGGAATGGGCGATTCCGATGGTGCCGGGCAGATCCAGAACATCGGTATTTTCGATCAGATCATCCACGCTGCCTACTATTTTGCGATAATAGAGCTTTCCCTCGTGGACGGTGGCGACGCCGGTGCTTAAGCCGCCGTCAAAATCCTGCTGCGCGCGCAGCATTTCCAGCAAAATGGGTGCCGCTTGCCGAGAACCTGCGTATCCTGCGATATTGCACATGATAAGTACCTCCTGAGCCTGTCTGGCTTCTTTGCAGGGATTGGTGGGTGTTCGAACTTGCTGTCATACTACCATGGGGTGAAAAAAATGTCAATGAAATCAGAGACTTTTTCTAAGGGGGATTGACTTTTTCGGTGGGGGTGTTACAATGAGGAAAATCGTGAGAAAGGAGCGGATCCCAATGGATTTTCAGGATATGATGCAAAGGATCGGTCTTGCCCAGCAGGGCATCGATTCCTTCCATGCCATTCACAGCCGCTGCGCAGATCCCGCCTTTGTAAAACGCTTGGAGCAGAATTTTGCGGCCTATGACCAGGGTCTTGAGGTGTTTTCGCCGGATCTGGAGGCTTTCGCGCAGGAACTGGGCGTTGATGTGGCGGTGCTGAATTTGTATGTCTACATCCGTCTGAGCGAAAGAACACTGGAAGAATACCGCAAGAGAGGATACCCCGAAGAGGTGTTTTACGACACTATGAAAGATATCACCATAGACAGCCGCCGGTATGAGGAGCTTACCGGTGTCTACGGCATTTCTCCCAAGCCCCACCGCTGGTGGATCACCTACCATCTGGCCTGCCAGATGTTCCGCTTCGGGCGGCTGCAGTTCAATTTTAAGCCTGCACCCTTTGATTTTGAGCTGGACGGACGGCTGATCAAGGAAGGCGAAGTGGGTCTGAATGCCCACATCTCCCGGTATGAGCCTCTTTCCGAGGAAGCCTGCGAGGATTCCTACGCCCGGGCAAAGGAATTTGCGAAAAAGCATCTGGGGATGTCCGATCCTTTCTTCTTCTGCAATTCCTGGCTGATCCATCCGTGGATGACGGAAGATCTGCCGGAAACATCCCGCATCGTTCAATTCCAGAAGAAATATAAGGTGATTCACATCGAGCAGGATGAAAACGCCGTGATCCATCAGGTGTTTGATCATGAATGTGACGATCCCCACGATTATCCCGAAGACAATTCTCTGCGCCGCGCCGCAAAGAAGCGGCTCATCGAGGGCAAGCCTTTGGGTCTGGCGCTGGGCGCAAGATTATAAATAGAAAACCGCTCCACCAAAGTGGAGCGGTTCCTTTTTACATCATATCCAGTAATTCATTTGCCGCGCTGACGAGATAGCGGGCAAAGCTTTCTCTTGCGGCGAGGGGGACCCGGGCAGACCCGACTTCATAATTGAAAAGTCCGTCAAAACCGATGGCGGAAAGCCCCTGCATGGAGTCTTTCCAGTCGTTGGTACCCACAAAAGGTGGAACGTGCAGATCGTCATCGGCAAAATTGTCGTTCACGTGGAGCACTTTCAGCCGTTTTCCCACATACTGCAGCGCTTCGGACTGCTTAAGGCCATTGATATGGGCATGCCCAAAGTCCCAGCAGATGCCGATACCAAGGGCATCCGCGATCTGGCAAAGCTCCTCGGGGTCACCGCAGTAGCGGTGCACGGGATAGCTCTGGGGCACAAGGCGCATGTTCTCCACCACAATGCTGAGACCGATTTTCGCGGCATAGTCAGCAAAAGGGGAGAGATGCTGCATGACCCGGTCATACTGTATCTGCGGATCAAAATCCGAAAGGGGCTGGGTAGTGGTGTTGGGGTGCAGCACCGCATGGTCAACACCCAGAATTTTCGCCGCGTCCATGGCGCGGAAAACGCTTCTGCTGAAGGTTTCCGTTTCTTCCGCAGTGGGTTCCATAGAAATCCCGTAAGGCAGATGGCACACTTCAAAGCGCAGACCCAACGAATGGGCATCATCTGCGGCAGTTTCTATGTATGGCTGCCAGTTTTCGCCCATAAAGCGCATATAGCGCATGGGAAAATCCGCAGCATCAAAGCCTACTTGCTTATGGAACGCAAGGCCATTGCGTATGTGCTGCCCGATATCCTCTCCAGGCGCGCCGTGGAGGGTCAGACTGGCGGAGATGCGCAGCTTTTTCATGGGAAACACCCCCGAAATTACTGGTTTTTCAGGTAAGCGTCGATGGCGGCAGCGCCCTTCTTGCCGGCACCCATGGCCAGAATGACAGTAGCGGCGCCGGTAACGGCATCGCCGCCGGCAAACACGCCGTCACGGGTGGTCATTTCGTTTTCGTTAACGATGAGGCAGCCCTTGCGGTTGGTCTCCAGGCCGGGAGTGGTGGAGCGGATCAGGGGGTTGGGGCTGGTGCCCAGGGACATGATGACGGTATCCACATCCAGCATAAACTCGGAGTCCGGAACCTCAATGGGACGGCGGCGGCCAGAGCTATCCGGCTCGCCCAGCTCCATACGGATGCACTTCATACCGCAGACACGGCCGTCTTCGTCGCCCACAATCTCGATGGGGTTGCACAAAGTTTTGAACTCGATGCCCTCTTCCTTGGCGTGGTGCTTCTCTTCCAGACGGGCGGGCATTTCGGCCTCGCCACGGCGGTAAACAACATACACATGCTCCGCACCCAGACGCATGGCGCAGCGGGCGGCGTCCATGGCAACGTTACCGCCGCCGACGACGGCAACAGCCTTACTCTTGATGATGGGGGTATCGTAATTTTCGTCGTAAGCCTTCATCAGATTGGTACGGGTCAGGTACTCATTGGCGGACATAACGCCCTTCAGGCTTTCGCCGGGGATGTTCATGAACATGGGCAGGCCTGCACCGGAGCCGACGAAGACGGCCTTATAGCCCATCTCGAACAGCTCATCGATGGTCAGAACCCGGCCAATGACCATGTTGGTCATGACTTCCACGCCCTGTGCTTCCAGCTTGGTGATCTCATTGGCGACGATGGCCTTGGGAAGTCTGAATTCGGGGATGCCGTAGACCAGAACGCCGCCGGCGGTATGCAGAGCCTCGAACATGGTGACCTGATAGCCCAGCTTGGCAAGATCACTGGATGCGGTCATGCCGGCAGGGCCGGAACCGACCACGGCCACCTTGATGCCGTTGGAAGGTGCTTTTTCGGGCATAGCGTTCACATTTTCCCGATACCAGTCAGCGCAGAAGCGCTCCAGACGGCCGATAGCAACGGGCTCACCCTTGATGCCGCGGACGCACTTGGCTTCGCACTGGCTTTCCTGGGGACAAACACGGCCGGAAAGGGCGGGCAGGGCATTGGTGGAGGTGATGATCTCATAAGCGGCCTTGAAGTCGCCTTCCTGCACCTTCTTAATGAACTCAGGGATGCGTACATTGACGGGGCAGCCCTCGACGCACTTGGGATTCTTGCAGCCCAGGCAGCGGTTTGCTTCCTCAATGGCCATTTCGGCGGTATAGCCCAGCGCAACTTCCTTGAAGTTGCGGGCACGAACCTGAGGATCCTGCTCGGGCATGGGGGTTTTGGTAAGCGTCATATTAGCCATTACAGTTTCCTCCTTCTTACTTAATGAGTGCCTTGCCCATGGCTTCCATGCGGCAGGCGTGGGTTTCCTTGACCTCACCTTCACGGGTGCGGTAGGTGGAGTTACGGCTCATCAGCTCGGCAAAATCCACCTTATGGCCGTCAAATTCAGGGCCGTCCACGCAGGCAAACTTCACTTCGCCGCCCACTGTGACGCGGCAGCCGCCGCACATACCGGTGCCATCTACCATAATGGGGTTCAGAGAAACCATGGTCTTGACGCCAAAGGGCTCGGTGGTCTTGCAGACGAACTTCATCATGGGGATGGGGCCGATTGCGAGAACAGCATCGTAGTTGTTGCCGGCTTCCAGCAGCTGCTGCAGCTTCACAGTAACGAAGCCCTGCTCGCCGTAGGAACCGTCATCGGTCATCAGATACATATTGTCAGAAACGGCCTTGAACTCGTCCTCCAGAATGACAATATCCTTATTCCGGAAACCGACAATGACATCAACCTCAGCGCCGGCTTCCTTGAAAGCCGCGGCAGAGGGCAGAGCGATGGCACAGCCGACGCCGCCGCCGACCACACAGACTTTCTTCACGCCTTCGGTATGGGTGGGCTTGCCCAGGGGGCCGACAAAGTCACGGATGTAGTCGCCTTCGTTCAGGTTACCCAGTGCAATGGTGGCAAAACCGACTTTCTGGAAAATAATGGTAACCGTGCCCTTTTCCCGGTCATAACCGGCGATGGTCAGAGGCACGCGCTCGCCCTGCTCATCGATGCGGAAGATGATGAACTGACCGGCCTTGGCCTTCTTTGCGATAAAAGGAGCTTCGATGTCCATCAGTGTGACGGAAGCATTCAGTTCCTTCTTGCGAACAATTTTGAACATAATCAGGATCCTTCCTTCTTAGTGAAATCGATCAGAATTTGGAAATCGCGCAACGCACTTATTATACGCGCGTTTGTGATATTTGTCAAATAATTATCGATATATTTGTGCTGATTTCACAAAGAATCAGTTCTTTTCCTTCAGCAGGTCACGAATTTCGGTCAGCAGAACTTCCTCAGCAGAGGGAGCGGGAGGTGCGGGGGGCTCTGCGGGAGCTTCTTCTTCCTTCTTCTTGCCGATCTCGTTGAGGGCGTTGATACCCTTGACAATAAAGAACACAACAATAGCCAGAATGAGGAAATTAATGACGGCGGAGATGAAGTTGCCAACGGTCAGATAGTTCTGCACGATCTGGACCACTTCCTCGCCTGCTTCGTTGACTACGGTTTCGTATGTAGGCTCTACCCAGGGCATCCGGGGCAGGGCGACCTTGACATCGCTGAAGTCAGCGCCGCCCAGGAAGATATTGACGATGGGCATGATCAGATCGTTGGTCAGGCTCTTGGTGATGGTGCTGAATGCGCCGCCGATGATGGTACCGACAGCCAGTGCCATTGCGTTGCCTTTGATGGCAAACTCGGTAAATTCTTTCCACAGGGACTTGCCGTTTTTCTTACTCATAATGATTTCTTTCCTTTCGGTTATAATTTATGTATGCGCCGAAACCCCTCGACGCTTGGTTTACATAATCACTTCTTCTCAATGATCTCGATGCCGCCCAGATACTTGCGCAAGACTTCGGGAACGACAATAGAGCCGTCGGCACGCTGATTCTGCTCGACGATGGCGGGGAAAATACGGGAAGTTGCCAAACCGGAGCCGTTCAGCGTATGAACGAAGTCGATCTTGCCGTCGGCGCGGCGGTAGCGGATGTTGCCACGGCGGGCCTGATAATCCCGGGCATTGGAAACGGAGGAAACTTCCTTGTAGCCGTTCATAGAGGGGATCAGGATCTCGATATCGTAGGTTCTAGCCATGGATGCGGAGCAGTCGCCTGCTGCCAGCTTCACGGTACGGAAGTGCAGACCCAGACCGGCAACCAGGTTCTCGGCTTTCTTCACCAGCTCTTCAAAAGCCTCGTCGGAGCCCTCGGGCGTGGTGAACTGGAACATCTCTACCTTATTGAACTGGTGACCGCGGACCATGCCACGCTCGTCGGCACGGTGAGAACCGGCCTCCCGGCGGAAGCAGGGGGTGTAGGCGAAATATTTCTTGGGAAGATCGGCTTCCGTCAGAATTTCGTCACGGTAAACGGATGCCAGAGCGGCTTCCGCGGTGGGCAGCATGTAGAAAGTGCCGCCTTCCGTGGGATGGTTGGAGATCTTAAACACTTCGTCGGCAAACTTGGGGAACTGGCCGGCGGTCAGACCGCACTGGTACTCCAGCATGTGGGGCGGCAGAATGAAATCGTAGCCGTCAGCGGTGTGGGTGTCGATGAAGTAGTTCAGCAGCGCCCACTCCAGCCGTGCGCCCATGCCGGTGTACATCCAGTTGCCGGCACCGGCCAGCTTGACGCCGCGCTCGTAGTCAATGAGACCCAAGTCGGTGCAGAGGTCTACATGGTGCTTAGGCTCAAAGTCGAAGGAATGCTTCTCGCCGATGTAGCGCAGGGGCTCATTGTTTTCCTTGCCGCCGGGCAGCAGGTCTGCATCGGGCAGGTTGGGCAGCGCCAGCATGTTCTGGTACAGCGCCTCGTCCAGCTCCTTCAGCAAAGCTTTGTCACTGGCGATGGCTTCGTCGATGGCGACGGAGGCGGCCATGTTGGCAGCGATCTGGGCTTCGATGGCGGAGGTGTCCTCGCCCCGTTTTTCAGCGCCCTTCTTCTGACCGAACAGCTTGCCGTTTTCCTTAGCCAGCTTGTTCTTCTCGGCGGTTTTGGTTTCCGTGGAGGTCTTCAGTTTGCGAACCTGCACATCCAGCTCTAGGATCTTGTCCACAATGGCATCGCAGTCCACTTCCTTGGCCTTCAGGCCAGCCTTTACGGCATCGGGATTTTCTTTGATCTTACGAATGTCTAACATGATAATTCTCCTTATGAGATGTTATTTAGTAATTTTCATTAAAGTATCCAAAAGCTGCTGCAGATCGTCCTGTCCGTAGAATTCCAGCTCAAAACGGCCTTTGCGCTTGCCGCTGATGATCTTGACACCACGACCCAAGTGCTTACTCAGCTGCTTTTCACACTCGCCGATGTAATCTACTGCCAAGGTCACCGGTTTTTCCGGCACCGGCTCACGGGTCATGTTTTTGCACAGCAGTTCTGCCTGCCGGACGGAAAGCCCAAGGGCGATGATCTTCTGGGCGGCTTCTTTCTGCTGTTTTTCTGATTTCAGCGAAAGAACGGCCCGGGCATGACCGGCGGAAAGGTCGCCGGAGCGTACTTTTTCCAAAACCTCGGGGCAGAGATTCAGCAGCCGCAGGGCGTTCGCTACAGTGCTTCGGGATTTGCCCACTCGCTGGGCGGTTTCTTCCTGTGTCATGCCGTAGTCCTGCATCAGGGATTCGTAACCCAGCGCTTCTTCAATGGGATTGAGGTCCTGCCGCTGCAGGTTTTCGATCAGCGCCAGCTCCATGGATTTCTTGTCATCGGCCTCAATGATAACGGCGGGGATCTCGGATAAGCCCGCCATGCGGGATGCCCGCCAGCGGCGCTCGCCGGCAATGATCTGATAGTAGCCGCTATCCAGCTGCCGGACAGTCAAGGGCTGGATCACGCCGTGGGTACGGATGGACTCCGCCAATGCTTCCAGTTCTTCCTCGTCAAAATCCTGACGGGGCTGTGATCGGTTGGGTTCGATTTTGTGCAGGGGCAACAGCTGATAGGGGCTTTTTTCGGTGGATTCTTCGAAGGAATCACCTAAAAGTGCACCCAGACCTCTGCCAAGACCTTTCTGGACTGCCAATATGATCATCCTTTCATTTTTCGGTAAATTTCTTCTGCTACGGCCTTGTAGGCAACAGAGCCCCGGCTGGAACGGTCATAAACCGTGACCGGAACGCCGTGACTGGGAGCTTCGGCAAGGCGAATGTTCCGGGGAATTACAGTGGTGAATACCTTTCCCGGGAAGTGACGGCGCACTTCCTGCGCTACCTGCGCCGAGAAATTGGTTCTGCCGTCGAACATAGTCAGCATGACACCGAAAACCTCCAAAGTGGGGTTGATGCGGCGCTTGACCATGCGCATGGTATTCATTAAATCGGAAAGACCCTCCAGCGCGTAGTATTCGCACTGTACCGGAATGAGAATGCCGTCAGCCGCTGCCAGTGCGTTCAGTGTCAGCATTTCCAGTGACGGAGGGCAATCGATCAGGATCAAGTCGTATTCATCCCGAAGGGGTTTCAGTGCGGCAGAAAGACGGTAATGGGGCTGTTCGACGGTCACCAGTTCCACACCGGCACCGGCCAGATCCGCGGAAGCGGGAAGCACATCGCCGAATTTGGTTGAAACAATGGCTTGGTGGACATCCACCTCGTTGATGATCGTGTCGTAGACGCTGTATTTTATCTTTTTCTTTGCAATGCCAAGGCCGGAGGTGGCGTTGGCTTGGGGATCAAAGTCACAAAGCAGAACTTTTAAACCCAGATCATGGAGACAGGCGGTCAGATTTACCGCGGAGGTGGTTTTTCCTACGCCGCCCTTTTGATTAACGACTGCAATAATTCTGCCCATAAGGCACCTCCTTGATACTGTGTTTCACGTGAAACAAAGCATATGTGAAAACATGGTGTTTCACGTGAAACATTCTCTATTCCTCAGCAGTAATGTGGTAGTTTTGCCCGATGCGGCTTTGCTGATCCCGCTGATCCAGCAGATGCAGCGTCAGATAAGCGGTCATGGCAAAGGCCAGCAAAACAGCCGCCAACGCAAGCGCCAGAAGCCGAACTGTGGTGTGCAGCTTGCGGATCCTTACTTCCGGGGGGAGATTCTTCCGGGAGCGGGCAGTTTTCGGTTTGGCGTCCGGCTGCGAAGCATGCACCGGCAGCTGTACGGGGGCGCCGGGTTTGATGGGGTACAGTTCCATATTTTCCTGACATTCGCAGCAAAATACCTGCTCTCCGCGCAGCTCCCGCCCGCACTTGATACAGTTCATTTGCCCACACCTCCCATATTACGATTGTTTCTATTGTACAATACTTTTTCCTTGCCGTAAAGAGGAAAATAGGAAAAAGTTGTGCCGTTTTATGGATATGGATTTGTCGTTTTTGCGGATAAAAATAAGCAATTATTGACAAACGATAATTCCTGTGGTACGCTTTTTTTGCAGGGAGGTGCGCACCATGAAAAAACAAAACAGAAGCGCGAAAGTAACGCTGTGGATCAACCGTCTGATCGCTTTGGTGGTGACGGCGCTGGTGTTTTTGCTGCCGGCAGTCATCGACTGGTATTGTACCTTCCGGGTGCTGACTTCGGTGGAGCGGACGGCGATCATCATCGCGTTTTATTGCTGCACCGTGTTTATCGGCGCGGCGCTTTGGAATATTGACCGGCTGCTGACAACTATTTTGCAGGAGCAGGTATTCATCCGGGAAAATGTCCGGCGGATCCGTGCCATCGGCTGGTGCTGCGGCGCGGTGAGTCTGATCTGCGTGCCGGCGTCCTTTGCTTATATGCCGCTGATCTTTATGATGATCGTGATGGCATTTTTGCGCCTTGTGGTCAGCGTGGTAGCCAGTGTGATGGATGCGGCTGTGACCATCCGGGAAGAAAACGATCTGACCGTTTAAGGAGGGCATTATGGCGATCATTGTGAATTTGGATATCATGCTGGCCAAGCGGAAAATGACCTCACTGGAGCTGGCAAACCGTGTGGGCATGACTCCCGCAAATCTCTCTATTTTAAAAACCGGCAAGGCAAAAGCGGTGCGGATCAGCACCATAGAAGCCCTTTGCCGGGAGCTGAAGTGCCAGCCGGGAGATCTGTTTGAATACCGGGATGACGACGATCCCTGGAGCAGATAAAAATTTAGGCGCGGTTCTTGCGAACCGCGCCTTTGTTAATTATGTGACATCTGCGATGAGCCGCTCCAGATTTCCGTGGTAGAACAGTTCCAAAACATCCTCAGGCAGTCCCAGAGAATCAATGTATTCTGCCAGCGCGTTGTCAAAGCAATCACGGGCATAGACAAAACGGGTGGGATACTTGGTGAACAGATACTTGGTGTACTCCGGATCCCGCTTCAGTGCCCAGCAGCCGGAGTCGCCGGAGCAGTCGCAGTAGAGGTTAGGGTAGGTTTCCAGCAGCCGCTCGAGGTGTCCGCCGGGGACGATGGGACCCAGGGGGTAACCGACAGTCTTCCACTGGTCGTCACCGGAGATACAGGCCCAGAAGCCGGGGGCGTGACCAAGGAAATTGGTATCAGGGCACAGCTGGAGCGTTCGCTCCAAGGTGAAGATATCGCCGCAGTACCAGCTGTGGGGCCATTGGGCACCTGCCGGCATGGGGTGGGCGCCGGGGTTATCCAGATGCAAAATGACGGGCACATTCCGCATTCCGCAGTAGCGGAACAGATCGACGGCATCGGGATTGTCCAGCATCATGCGGTACTTAAATTCGCCGCAGATCTTGACCCCATAGGTATCGATGGCGGATTCCATCTTGTAGATGGCGCCGGGGATCCGGGGGTCGGGAGCGTAGCCCAGAATAAACCGGTCGGGAGCTTTGTCGTAAACCGCCAGACACCGCTCGAAGGGAATGGTTATATTGGGGCTCAGGGGGCTGGGGCAGCTGTTCATATTGAACAAGTAGTTCTCGATATAGGGATTTTCCCAGCTAAGCAGGCAGCTTTTGCTGATCCCTTTTTCATCCATGTCCGCCAGAATGGCGGCATAGTTCTTCTTGTGAAAATCCGGATGGCTGTGCGCATCTATTTTATACATAGTTAATCCTCCACATTCTTAAAGCCGAACCAGCGGCCTTGTTCTGCATTGTCCACATCAGACGGGTCGATCAGCTGCATATGGTTTTCAACCACTTTACGGAAGCACTTGGCAAACTGCTCCACCCAGTAAGGGTCATAATGCTTGAACCAAGGCAGTGAGAAACTCAGCTGACCGATGGAGCTGTCGCAATCCGCGTTTCCATAATACACTTCTTCGCCGGTATATTCAATAGAGGATGGCTTGCCCGCATTGCGGAAATCAAATTCGCTGAAGAGCTTGTGGGTGTGCAGGCAGAAATTGCCGCCGGCCCATGTGTCACCGCAACCGTTCATTTCCGCGGTGACGGCTTCGCAGAATTTTTTGGCACTGAGGCCATGAAGCTGCTGGGGGAAGTATGCGCCGGAGGCTGCGTACCAGCCACCCATGGTGGAGCCGCTGCCCTTTTCGGGACGAATTGGCTTGATTCCGGGAAGATCTTCGATCAGATCGCAGAAGTGGTTCATGGCCTTGTCGATCTCTGCGATGCGCTCGTCATAGTTCTTCAGCTGCACCCGTCCGATGGCGGCGGAGACTTGATTCAGCCGGGCTTTCACGCCGCCCAGCGGCAGGCCGTGGAAGGGGGCCAAGTCCTCGGATCTCACATATTTTTCTGTGTTGCGTTCGTAATGACCGTAAGCCAGCGCCCGCTCGTAAACAGCAGTATCGTCGGTGACCAGCATACCGCATTCGCCGGCGGCAAGGGACTTGCCGGACATCATGGACATGGCAGCCACCTTGCCGAAGGTTCCCAGCTTCTTGCCTTTGTAATAGCCGCCCTGTGCGTGGGATACATCCTCAATAACAATGAGATTGTGCTTGTTGGCAAATTCCATGATGGGATCCATATCGCAGGGGTAGGCCATGTAGTGGACAACCATGATGGCTTTCGTTCTGGGGGTGATGCACCGCTCCAGATCGTTAGGATCCATACTCAACATCTCGTTGATGTTGCAGAAAACCGGCTTGATGCCGAAGATCAGCGCGGGGGTGACACTGGCCCAGTAGGTCTTGGTGGTGCAGATCATTTCATCGCCTGCGCCGAGGCCGGCGGCAAACATGGCGGCAGCCAGCGCTTGGGTGCCGTTGCAGAAGGCAACAGCGTGCTTTGTGCCCTGCCATGCGGCAAATTCCTCTTCCAGCTTCATGGAAATATCCGTACCGGAGAAATTGCCGCTTCGGATGACTTCCAGCGCGGCGTCCTCGTCCTCTTTGGTGATAATGGGCCACTTAAAGAGGTAATCCTTGGGAGCGTCCGCGGGGATGACGGGAGAGCCGCCTAAAATTGCCAATTTTTCGGTTGACATAACATTCCCTCCTCAAAGGTCGATGATCTTTCCGGTTTCGGAAGATTCGTAAATGGCGCAGATGACCCGCACGGTGTTGGCGGCATCCTCCGCGGTGTACTGAAGAGTGGCTTTTCCTTCCATGGCGGCAAGGATATTCTGGTAGATCAAACTATGTAGATTCAGTCCGATGTCTTTGGGATCGTGACTGCCCCGGTATTCGCCGAATTCCTCTTTTTCCAGCATTACGCCCTCGGCAAGGGTGATCCGGTCTTCTTCCACCACGATCAAGCCGTCGCTGCCGCAGATCTCAAACCGGCGGGGCTTGGATTTGCTGACGGCGGTGCTGCTGTCGATACTGCCCAGCATACCGCCGGGGAAAGTCAGGTGGGCAACGGCAGTATCCTCCGCCTCGATCTCATGGTAACGGATGGCGACCTTGCCGGAAACGGAGGTAGGAACGCCCAAAAGACCGCACATAATGTCGATGCCGTGGATGCCCTGATTCATCAGCTCGCCGCCGTCCATGGCTTTTGTGCCCTTCCATGTGCCGGCGTAGTATTCCCGGCTGCGGTAGTATTTCATAGAGAGGGACGCCATGACCAATGTGCCCAGCTCCTGCTTGTCCAAGCACTCCTTGACCTTTTTGTACATGGGGGAAAACCGCAGCTGGGAGATGGGGGCGCAGAGCCGGCCGGTCTGCTGTGCGGTCTGCAAAATCGCGTCGCAGTCCCATGGGTTCAGGGCCAGCGGCTTTTCCACCACCACATTTTTGCCGGCGCGCATGACCTGGATCGCCAGCTTCGCGTGGGTGCCGCTGGGGGTGCAGATCACCGCAAAGTCAATATCCTCCTGCAGTGCAGTGGAAAGATCGTCAAACGCCTTGGCGTTGTACTTTTCTGCAAGAGCCTGCGCCGCTGCCAAACAAACATCGCAAATGCCGAAAACAGTCACATTCAACGCTTCCAGCACCTTGCAGTGGATCTCGGCAGCCACGCCGCCGCCAATTATCAGAGCCTTCATAAGATCACTCCATTTTCGTGATAGTAAAATCATACAGCGGGCAGCGGCAAAAGTCCATGCACCCCATTGACTTTTACTTGGACAATTTTGACTTTGCTTCTATGGGCGCAATGCCCCGGGATTTTTTGTAGGCACGGCTGAAATAGGCTTCGTCCCGGAAGCCTACGGCAGCCGCGATCTCGGAAATGCTCAGATCGCCGTTTTTCAGCAGGATATCGGCGATCCGCAGGCGGCATTCGTTCTGATATTGGACGGGAGTCATGCCCATGGCCCGCTTGAAGACCCGGCAGAAATGGTGGCGGTTCAGATTGCAGGAATCGGCCAGCTCGTCGCCGGAAAAATGCTCCGCGTACCGGTCCCGCAGGCGTACCACCGCCGGCTCCACGGCCTTGTAAAACCGGATCCGATCGGTAATGAATGGGATCTGCTTATCCGCATCGATCTCCTGCCGGAGCAAAACCGCGAAAAATTCCTGCAGAAGGCCGGTCATTGCCAGCCGGGCATAGGCATCGTCTGCCGTACTTTCCTCCGCCAAACGGAGCAAAATCTCCGCAGCCCGTGGGTTTTTGATCAAATTTCGAAACCGAAGCTGCTGATCCAGCAGCATAGAGCGCAGATCCAGCGTATCCACACCAACGGCATTGAAAAAATCCAGATCCAGCATAAACAGGTGGTAGGTGCCTACAGCGTTATCCACCAGAACATTGGAATGCACCTCAAAGGGGTTGATGCATATGACTTCCCCCGGGGCGGCGGTGACGGTTTCCGTATCGATCATCATGGTAACACTGCCGCTGACCACCACTTTCAGCTCCAGGATCTCGTGCCAAAGGCTGACCCCGGCGCAGTTGGATTTGCCCGGAGAGCACATTAGGGGAAAATCCTTCCGCGGAAATATGATATTGTCCTGCCTGATATCCGGCATCGGCTTTCACCGCCTTTCAGAAGCATTATATAAGGAAAACGCAAAAAAAGTCAAGTGGCATACGAACAGGCCTGCCGGCAAATTGGGATTTATTGGGTTCATGGCTCCCTCTGACGAGGGAGCTGTCAGCGAAGCTGACTGAGGGAGAGAAGACCTAAAAGTTGCGGCTTTTTACAAACAAAGCGATAAATTGACACTGTCTCTCCCTCCGAGCCGCCGTTCGGCGGCCCACCTATGAATAGCGGTATGATCGCCACTGGCGATCATTGGAATTCTGGATTCGCTACGCGGAGCACCACCCTCGTCAGAGGGAGGCTTTGGGAACTCGCCAAACTGAAATTTGACTGCCTTTGTGCAGC
The DNA here is from genome assembly GCA_045576415.1 of Faecousia sp. GTDB lineage: Bacteria > Bacillota > Clostridia > Oscillospirales > Oscillospiraceae > Faecousia. The sequence goes on from JAZNGJ010000110.1 coordinate 34,597, forward strand.
AAAAGGGCGCGCCTTCCGGCGCGCCGAGGTTTCTTATTTTCTTTCCCGCACCAACATGGGGGTAAGGGGCTCTTTACTAAACAATTCCACAAACCGGGGGCATTTCACGAGAAAGGCGTAGTAAATGTTATAGCCGCAGCCGTAGAGGGTCTCCGTGTTGGCCTGGCCTTTGGCTATGATCACATCGGCGGTGTCCATTGCCTTCTTGGCTCCTTTTCCCAGCAGCTCCAGCTGGGTGCCGGGAAGGTTGCTTCCGTTGTCGATCACCGGGAAAGGGATCCCCACCGCTTCCGCGTCTTCCCTTGTGGCATCGTTGGCGGCAGGGCCGCCCCGAACGCAGAAGGTGATGGAAAGATTGGGGTATCGGGCGGCGATCTGCTCGGCGAAGATCCGGTCGAAACCGATCTCCCCTGCGTTATCCGTCAGATACAAAAGAGATCTTCCGGCTTCCAGCTCCGCGCAAAGCTGCCGGTAGGTATTTTCGTCCACATGGTATTGCAGGGCGTTTTCCAGCATCCTGTCCAGCTTTTCGAAGCTGACGACCTCCTGCAATGCGGAAAAATCAATATAATTGCCCAAAATCGCACACTGCAGACCGGCATGTACCGGATCTTCTGCCTGCTCCACCCGGCTGCGGATGGTTTCCAGCCGTTCCAGAACAAAGCGGTTGGATGCTTCCTTTTCCGCTTTATAAGGATCCAAACCGATATGGAAGTATTGATCCAGAAGTGCGTATGTGGCCGGCTCAAACCACGGCGCGCTGACACCTTCCGGCGCGGAAAGATACAGCTTCATCAATTCCCGGGAAAAGGCGGTTGCATCCGCTTCCGAGCCAAGATGCCGTGCTTTTTCTACATTCTTATTAAAATGGCACAGGTAACACTGGGCATTCATAGGGGTACTCATGTGATTTCGCCTCCGATATGCCGCTGGATGCGGCCCATGATCATATCCAGCGCCACATAATTCTTGCCGCCCTCGGGCACCACAAGATCGGCGTACTTTTTGCTGGGTTCCACATACATTTCGTGCATGGGCTTGACGGTGGTCAGATATTGGGTCAAAACGGATTCCAAAGTTCTTCCCCGCTTGTTCACATCCCGCTTGATCCGGCGGCACAGGCGCACATCGGTGTCGGTGTCCACAAAGATCTTGATGTCCATCAGATCCAGAAGGCCTTTGTCCGCAAAGATCAGAATACCCTCCACGATGATCACCCGCTTTGGCACGATGGTCAGCGTTTCGTCACTGCGGTTATGTACCGTGAAATCATAAACCGGGCACTGGATGGTCTCGCCGCCGCGCAGCCGCGCAAGATGCTCGATCATCAGATCGGTGTCAAAGGCGGCAGGCTCATCGTAATTGATGCCGCAGCGCTCCTCATAGGTCAGATCGTCCCGGCGCTTATAGTAATTGTCGTGGCTGATGACGGTCACATCGTCGCCAAAGCGGCTGACGATGTTCTTCATCAGCGTGGTTTTGCCGCTGCCGGTGCCGCCGGCGATGCCAATGGTCAGAATTTCGTTACCCATAGTCGCTGCCTCCGTATTATTCTTCCATAAGCTTCAGGGACAATGCATTGATCTGGGGACAATGGGAACTGTTTTCCCAGCGGATCCGGCCGGGGCCGTCAGAAAGGAGTCCCGCTTCCCGCAGCCGGCGCCGGGTTTCCCGGGCAGTACCCTCGCCGCCGTCCAGCAAAACAGTACGGCTTCCCATGATCCGGGCGATGGTTTCCGACGCGAAGGGATAGTGGGTGCAGCCTAAGACCAGCGCGTCCATTTTGCCGACCCAAGGGGCCAAAAGAGGACGCAGCAGCGCCTCGGATTCCGGAGAGTTGGCCTTCCCTTGCTCCACAAGGTCGGAAAGCCCCGGTGCCGGCAGGCGGATCACCTGACAGTGGTTGGAGGAGGTCTCCACCAGATGCTGAAATTTTTCTTCCCGCAATGTCACCGGCGTTGCCAGCACGCCTACGCAGCCGCCGGGAAACCGGTCAGCCGCCAGCTTCAGCGCCGGCTCGATACCAACAATGATCAAATCGGGGTAGGCCTGCCGCAGAGCCTCGATGGCGGCGGCGGTGGCGGTATTGCAGGCCACCACCAGCGCCTTGATCCCCTGCCCGATCAGATACTGGGCAGCCTGCATGGCAAGCTTGCGAACTTCCTCGGTGGGCCGGCTTCCGTAGGGGGCATTGGCAGAGTCGCCAAAATACAGGTAGCGCTCATCCGGCATCAGTTTTTTCAGCTGCCGCAGCACGCTGATGCCGCCCACACCGGAGTCGAAAACGGGAATATAAGCTTCCTTGCGGTTCATGGGCCCACCTGCTTTCCGTGCAATTTTATATATTCTACCAAAGTTTTTCGGTAAGTGCAATGCTTAGCTTTGTTTTTGGAAGATAAATGATCGTTTTGTGTAGCCGTGAGAAAGTAGTACAAGGTAAAGAAAAACTGTCATTGCGAGGGCAGCTATGCTGCCCGTGGCAATCTCCCGGTACCATCTATAGAAAAGCCAAGCAGGATCGGAGATTGTACCAGGAGATTCCCACGGCCCCGCTGGGGCCTCGGAATGACGTGGTAGACGGAAGATAGCCGCATTATTTGTTCTGCTACCGCAAACGATCATTTACGATATCTTACTCAAAAGTGCTACCGGGCGGGTTTGGGCAAAAACGGTTACCACCGCAGGGCGTGCGAAGTAAAAGTCCCCGCCGTTGTGGCGGGGACAAATACTTTACTTGGTGCCGAAAATACGGTCGCCGGCATCGCCCAGACCGGGAACGATGTAGGCATGCTCATTGAGCTTTTCGTCGCAGGCAGCCAGATACATTTCCACATCGGGGTGGGCATCCTGAACGGCCTTAACGCCTTCGGGGCAGCCGATGATGTTCATCATCACAATGTTCTTGCAGCCGTGCTTCTTCAGGAAGGCGATGGCGGCGATGGCGCTTCCGCCGGTGGCCAGCATGGGGTCAACAACGAAAACCACCCGGTTGCCGATATCATCGGGCAGCTTGCAGTAGTATTCCACGGGCATATGGGTCTCGGGATCCCGGTAAAGACCGATGTGACCGATCTTGGCGGAGGGGATCATGTCTACCATGGAGTCCACCATGCCCAGGCCAGCTCTCAGTACGGGAACAATGGCCAGCTTTTTGCCTGCCAGCATCTGGCACTTGGCGGTGGCAACGGGAGTCTTGACTTCCACCTCTTCGGTAGGCAGGTTGCGGGTTGCTTCGTAGCACATCAAGCCTGCGATCTCGCTTACCAGTTCACGGAATTCCTTGACACCGGTCTCCTCGTTACGCAGGATGGCCAGCTTGTGCTGAATCAGGGGATGGTCGAGTACATGTACGGTAGCCATATTTCTCTCTCCTTTTTATTTCTGTTCCCGGGCAAGCTTTTCCCGCTCTGCCTGGGATAGTCTAAGATAGTTGGGCGTGAGTGCGGCGGCATCGGTTTGCTCGCCACGGCGGATCATTGCCAGAGCCGCAAGACCCACACCGGTTGCCCGCTGGTGCTGCTTGTGCTCCGGCGGCAAAACGAGGGCAGGAACCTCTTCCAATAAAATATTATAGCACAGATTACTGCCATCGCCAACTAGAAAAACAGATTCTTTGCAATTTTTCAGCTCTTTTTTCAGATCATCAAGGGCAATGGCCCGGTCGGCCGTGACTCGCTGCACAGCCCCTTGGTTTACATAAAACAGAGCGTTATATACTTGGTTTCTTCTGGCGTCCATTACGGGGCAAACATAGCCCTCATAAACACCCAGCCCCAGCGCCATGGCTTCCAGTGTGGACACGCCATAAAGGGGAATTTCCCGTCCCCAGGCAAAACCTTTGGCAGCGGCTGCGCCGATGCGCACGCCGGTAAAGGAGCCGGGGCCATTGGCAACAGCCACCGCCTGCACATCCGCAGGCGTCTTGCCGCACTGGGACAAAAGATCCTCTGCCATGACCATCAGAGTCTGGCTGTGGGTAAGGCCCGTGTTCTGGTATTGCTCGCCCAGCAGTTTTTCACCGTCAAACAGAGCGGCGGAGGCTGCTTTGGCGGAGGTCTCAAAGGCTAAGAGAATCAAGGTCTGCACTTCCTTCCACGGTGATGCGGCGGCTTTCGTCGCCGGTCTTTTCGATGCGGACGGTGATGGCGTTTTCCATGGCGTCCCGGACATTTTCGCTCCACTCCACAGCGCAGATGCCGTTTCGATCCAGATAATCCTCCCAGCCGATGTCGAAAAGGTCATCGGAGGAGTGGAGCCGGTACATATCGAAGTGGAAAAGGGGGAGCCGGCCGCCTAAGTATTCATTGACGATGGTGTAGGTCGGGCTGGTCACCGGTTCAGTATAGCCCAAACCCCGGGCAAGCCCCCGGGTGAAGGCGGTTTTTCCCGCGCCAAGGTCACCCTCGTAGGCAAGGATCGTGCCTGCCGGCAGAATTTTTCCCATAGCTTCACCGATTCGCTCGGTTTCCTGCGGGGAGTTGGATGTAAATGTCATAATGATTACCTCAATTTGGTTTTAAGAAAGCCTTCCCCATTGGGGAAGGTGGCACGCTGTAAGGCGTGACGGATGAGGGCTAGCCTTGCATCCTGTTTTTTACGGCAGTATCGATGGTTTCACATACTGCACGAAACTGTGTCATCACATCTGAATTTGAAAAGCGCATTACAAGAAAACCTTGATTCTGTAAATACATTGTACGCATTCTGTCGTATTCTATAGCATGGGGCTCACAATGCTGCGAACCGTCCAACTCGATGATCAACATTGCATGAAAGCAGTAAAAATCCACGATATATACACCGATAGTATACTGTCTCTTAAACTGCACGGGATATGTTTTCAAAAAGTCATACCAAAGGTGCCGTTCTTCTTTTGTCATTTGCTTTCGCAGTACCTGCGAACGTTTGCGTAATTCTTTTTGCTCCATAATCCCCTCATCCGCCTCCTTCGGAGGCACCTTCCCCCGGGGGAAGGCTTATTACTGTGCGTTTTTCAGCTTTTCGGCCTGATCGGCGGTGGCGAGGGCGTCGATGATCTCGTCCAGCGCGCCGTCCATGATGGCGTCGATCTTGTAAAGAGTCAGACCCACCCGGTGGTCGGTGACCCGGCCCTGTGGGAAATTATAGGTGCGGATCCGCTCATTGCGCATACCGGTGCCCACCTGCGACCGGCGCAGACCGCCATGCTCCGATTCGATCCGTTCCTGCTCGATCTCGTAGAGCTTGCTTGCCAGCATCCGCATGCATTTTTCCCGGTTCTGCAGCTGGCTGCGCTCTTCCTGGCAGGCCACCACGATGCCGCTGGGCTTGTGGATCAGCCGGACCGCGGAGGAAGTCTTGTTAACATGCTGACCGCCGGCGCCCGAGGCCCGGTAGACCTGCATTTCGATGTCCTTGGGGTCGATCTGGACATCCACCTCTTCCATTTCCGGCAGCACGGCAACGGTGGCGGTGGAGGTATGCACCCGGCCGCCGGACTCCGTTTCCGGCACCCGCTGCACCCGGTGAACACCGGATTCATATTTCATCCGGGAGTAAGCACCCCGTCCGTTGATGATAAAATCCGCCTCTTTCACACCGCCCAATTCCGTGTCGTTGTAGTTCATCAGTTCGATGCTCCAGCCTTTTTGAGCGGCATACATGGAGTACATCCGGAATAAGCTGTGAGCAAACAGGGCGCTTTCTTCCCCGCCGACACCGCCCCGGATCTCCACGATGACGCTTTTTTCGTCGTTGGGGTCTTTGGGCAGCAGCAGGATCTGGAGTTCGCGATAAAGTTCTTCGCTTCTTGTCTTTGCGTTCTGGAAGGTTTCCTGACAGAAATCCTTCATTTCGGGGTCGCTCATCAGCTCCTGAGCGTCTTCCATTTCCTGCAGAGCCGCGTTGTAGGCGCGGTATGCCTCCACGATGGGTTCCAAGTCGTTCTTTTCCCGCAGCAAGCTGGCAGCTTTTTTGGGATCGTTATAAAAATCCGGCTGCTCGGATTTGGCGCACAGCTCTTCGTATCGGTTTGCAACGGCGGACAGCTTTTCCAGCATGGGCGATTCTCCTGATCCAAGGTAATTTTGCTCTCATTTCTTTGCATTATATCAATGTTTCGGGGAAAAGTAAAGTCGATTAAGCAGAGGATGTGGTGGATTTGCGGCGTTGGATCGCTATCATTTTGTGCATTGCGTTTTTGTGTATTCCGGTGGGGGCAAAACCGGAGCCGAAATATGTGGCGCTGACCTTCGATGACGGCCCCTCCGGCCGGTTTACCCGGCAATTGCTGGAGGGGCTGGAGCAGCGGGGCGTAAAGGCAACATTTATGCTGTGCGGCTATCGGATCAAGGAAGATCCCGACACGGCTCGGCTGGTCTACGAAAGCGGCCATGAGATCGGTCTGCATGGCTACAGCCATAAGAGCATGGGAAAAATGACCCAGAGCGAGATCGCCCGGGAATTAAGGGATACAATGGCACTGCTGCCGGAAGGGTGCCAGAGCGTGTTTTTCCGCGCGCCCGGCGGGCAGGTCACGGCAGCCGTGAAGGCAGCGGCAAAGGAAACAGGCCTTGCAGTCCTCAATTGGTCGGTAGATCCCCGTGACTGGGCTACCCGGGACGCCACGGCTGTGGTGCAGGCGGTGGTGACGGATGTTGCAGATGGGGATGTAATATTGCTGCACGATATGTGCGGCAGTTCTGTGGAGGCGGCTCTTTCCATCGTGGACGCGCTGCTGGAGCGGGGATTTCAGTTCGTCACGGCATCGAAGCTTGCGTCCCTGCGCGATACGCTTCCCCAGCCGGGTCTGGTGTATACCCGCTTTCGTTGAAAAAGCGCGGCAGAATGCTCTGCCGCGCCAAAAGTTTTATACGCCTTTGCGATGAAGTATATAGGAATAAATAAGCGGAGCGAGCACCATCAAAAGAACGATGCCTAAGAAGATCCAGAAACCGCCGAAGAAGCCGGTCAGGATAATAACAATGCCGCAGACCACCCAAAGCCGTCCGGCAAAACGGTGGGTCCGGTTCCAGTTCTCTTCACTATTCAGCGTCCAGGGGATCTTGATGCCGATGGTGTAATTCTGCTTGCACTTGGGCAGATAATTGCCGACGATGGTAAGCACAAGTCCTATGACTACGGGCATCACCACTTCCACCCGCATTTCCTTGCCAAGCGCCGCCGCGTAGGTGACGGTGTGCAGCACGACGGACAGCACGGGAACGATCCAAAGCACCAAATGCACGACCTTTCCGGAGTGATTATCTTTCTTGGGATCCGCACCGGTGCCCAAAACGCACACCCAGTAAAGCGCCAGCATCAGCAGGGGCAGGCCGAATACCGCAAAGGGCTTGCTGCTCCAGCCGTCGATCTCGCCGGCTGCGTTCCAGTGGGTAGGCATCTGCTCCGGGAGCTGGTTCCACAGAATAACACCTGCCAAAATGGGCAAAAGAAGCACAATAGAAGCGACAAGCAGTGTTTTCCAATTCTTTTTGATCATTTGTCTTCTCCTTTCAGACCTGTGAGCCACAGCATAACTTCCTCCAAAACGGAGGTGTTCAGCTCATAAAAAATAAATTTACCTTCCCGGGAGTCCCGGATCAGATCCGCATCCTTCAGCACGGAAAGATGCTTGGAAATCGCGGCGCCGCTGACGGGGAATTTTTCCGCGATCTCCCCGGCGGAGTGACGGCCGGATTTCAGCAGCTCCAGAATTTCTCTGCGGATCGGATCGGACAGGGCTTTCATCGTGTTTTGAATCCCCATGGGATCGCCTCCTTTTTATTTAACCAATTGGTTAAATATAGAATAGCATAGACGCAGCCCCTTGTCAATAAGATATTTAACTTTTTGGTTAAATATAAATAATCGTTTAGCGTAGCAGAACAAATGATACGGCTATCTTCTGCCTACCATGTCATTCCGAGGCCCCAGCGGGGCCGTGGGAATCTCCTGGTACAATCTCCGGTCTTGCACAGCAATTCTATGGATGGTACCGGGAGATTGCCACGGGCAGCACAGCTGCCCTCGCAATGACGTGCTTCTTTTTTAGTGCGCCGCTTACTAAGATAAGCGATCATTTACCGCAGGATCGTTACCGGGCGGGTCTGGGAAATAGCGAAAACCAACGCAGTCCGCGCGAAATGTCAGCGGCGACTCGCCGCTAAACGATCATTTACCGCAGAGGTACGATAGAGCGTGTAGTGGGCGGGGCGGAGAAAACGAAAGCTTTATGCATAAAAAAGCGATGCCCGGATTCTCCGGACATCGCTTAAAATTAGCTGATCTCGTTTTCGTTGGTGGTGCCGTCGCTGGCTTCCGGATTGTCGAAATAGGTATCCAGAATGGCCTTGGCGATCTTACCCAGCGTAGAACCGCCGCCGGCCTTTTCGCCGTAGACCGCAACGGCGATCTCAGGATCGTTGAAGGGAGCGTAGCAGACGAATGCGCCGTGGTCAGAGTCGTTGATGCCGCCGGAATGCTCGGCAGTACCGGTCTTGGCCGCAACATCAATGGGATATTTGGCAAAGGTGCCGGAGGCGGTGCCGGTCTTGGCGGCAGCCAGCATACCCTGAGAGTAGGCGTAATACGCATCGTCGGAAATGTTCATGGTGCTCAAAACGATGGGGGAATTTTCCAGCTCCAGCTGCCGGTAATCCGAGGAAACCACCCGGTTGAGGAAGGTGGCCTTATACCGGATGCCCCGGTTTGCCAGGGTGCTGGTGTAAACGCAAAGCTGCATGGGGGTAAATTCGTTGATGGACTGGCCGATGGAAGCCATGACCTGGTCGGCGGCGTACCAGCCGTCCTTGCCCTCGCCGGAAGCGGCGTTCAGCTTCTTCTTGTTTTCCGCGTTGGCGCGGTAGCCCAGCTTTTCGCCCAGCTCGATGCCGGTGGCTTCGCCCAATCCCAGACTCTTGGCGGTGGCATCCATAATGTGCAGGTCAATATTGTCGCCTACATCGTAGAAAAACCAGTTGCAGGATTTTTCCAGTGCCTGAACAATATTGATGGGGCCGTGAGAGCCGCCGTGCATGGAGTAGGCCAGGCAGGTGGGGGCAAAGCCGGAGTCGATGTATTTGGTATATTTACCTTGGGTGTTGATGATCTTGGAAGAGGAAAGGTAGCCGTCGTGGATGCCGGCGATGGCCATGGTCATCTTGTAGGTGGAGCCGGGGGGATAGGTGGCCTGCAGAGCCCGGTTATAAAGGGGGGCAAACTCCGCATCCTTCAGGGTCTCAAAGTCCTCAAAATAGGTGCCCAGATTATAGGTGGGGTAGCTGGCGCAGGCAAGGACCTGCCCGGTCTTGACATTCATGACCACCACGGCGCCGCCTTCCACATCGGAGCCGTCGATGTGCTTATCCTCCTGGGCGGTGGCCCGCAGCTGGGTGATCAGAGTCTCCATGCTGTCTTCCGCTGCCCGCTGCAGGTTCAGATCGATGGTGACTTCCACATTCTTGCCGGAAATGGGCTTCTGCTCCACGCCGTTTTCGTCCTTCAGATAATACTGCTGCTTCAGCGTGCCGTCGGCGTATACAACGTCCACACGCCAGCCGTCGGTACCGTGGAGATATTCCTCAAAGGCCAGCTCGAAACCACTCTGCCCCACCAGCGCGTCCATTTCGTACTTCTGATCCTCCAAAGCGCCGTAGTATTCCCACTGTTCGTCGGACATGGCACCCACATAGCCCAGCACATGGGCGGCGTATTTGGTGGTGTATTCCCGGACGGTGGAGGCTTCTGTTCCCAAACCCGGGATATTCAGCTCCAAAATGGCGGAAAGCACGGAGCTTTCCACATCCTCCATAAAAACAAAACAGGGAAGGCTTGTTACCACACCCCGCAGGTCCAGCTCATAGCGCAGGCCGATGATGGCACGGGCATCCTCGTCGGACATGGTTTCCGGGATCTTATAGATCTGCCGCAGCTTTTTGATCAGCAGGGGCGCGGAGATATCCGAGTCCAGACCGCCGCCCTTTTTGGGCAGGTAGGACTGAAAATAGCCCTGCCACGTGGCGCTGTAATCGCTGAGGGTGTAGGTAAAGGGGGCTTCTTTGGTGACTGGGAAATGGTCATAGTATTCTACATCCATTTCTCTGCACAGCTCCACGAGCCGCAGCAGGTAGTCATTGGTGCCGCTGGCGCTGAGAATGACATAGTGGTTGAAGGTCAAGTCATAGCTGGCCCGGTTGCGCACCAGCACATTGCCGTTGCAGTCCAGGATCTCGCCCCGGGCGGCTTTGACGCGGGTGACGGTTTGAAAGGTTTTGGTGTTATCCACTTCGCCGCCGGTCTGCACGGTCTGAAGATCATACAGCTTCAGCGAGAAAAAGAAGAGGATAAGGGTAAACAGAGCAAGGAAAATGCCGGCTCTGACGCGGGTTATTCTTTCCATGATTCTCCTCCGATTTTGCCAATAGAAAGGAAGACGGGGTAAAGTACGGGCATAATGGTAGCGGAAATGCCGCCGGTAATGCAGAAGGCGGGAAATCTTTCGGCGATGGTGTGCTCCAGAAACAGGCCGGTTACGAACAGCAGCATTTCATAAGCCATCAGCGCAAAGCCGGCGCACAGCAGCGTGGACACAAAGCCCTTGCGCAGGTAGCTGTAGCGCAGGATGTTCATCAGAATTCCCAGAGCCGTTAAAAACAGAATGGAATAGGGGCCTGCTGCCATGCCCGAAAAAAAGTATAATATGGAGCTGATCAATGCGAAAACCGCGCAGGTATCCGTGGGCAGCATGACGCACAGAAGCAGGATAGAAGCGCTGACCAGATCCGTGGTGGCGCCGCGGATGCTGAGCCGGCAGAGCACCACATCCTGCAGCAGCGACAGCAGCACCAGAAACAGGGCATACAGCGTCCATTTCAGAAGGGAAAGCCGCTGCCGTTCGGTGATATACAGCTTATTGAGAATGCCGGAGCCCATCCGGTCGGGCTTAAAATCGTTCTTTTTTCTCCACATGATCCGTTACTCCGCGTCAAAAGCCGTCAAGATGAATACCTGTTCCAGCTTGTCGATATCCGCAGCAGGCTGCAGCAGGGCGTATTTGGCAACGCCGGTATCGTTAAAGCCGGCGTCTATCACATGGCCCAGGATCAGATTCCGGGGGTACACGGTAGAGCCGGAGGTGACCACCTGGTCATTGTTGCGGATGACGGCAGAGGAAGGCAGGTAGTCCATTTTCAGCTTGCCGGCCTGGTCGGCAGAGTAGCCGCCCTGCACCATGCCGCTGTAGCCCGAGGATGCAATGGTGGCGCTGATCTCCAGAGAGGAATCCAGCACGGTTTTTACGATGCAGTAGTTGGTGCCGGCTTCCATCACAAGGCCTACCACCTCGCCGTTGGCGGTGATGGCGCACATGCCGGTCTCCACGCCGGAATTGGTGCCGCAGTTGAGGGTGATGGTGCTGGTCCAGTCCACGCTGCTGCGGCCGATGACATAGCCGTCCACCCATTCGTAGTCCTCGTTGGCTTTTTTCAGCTCCAGAAGCTGGCGCAGCCGGTCATTTTCCCGCTTGATGGATTCTGCGTCCCGGGCATCGTCCTGGATCTGGGCGATCTGGCTTTTCAGGGCTTCGTTTTCAGAGGCCAGCGCTTCGTAGCGGAAAATATAGTTGTAAAACTGCTCCGCCTGGTCGGTCAGCTGGCTGGCACCTGCGCGCAGCGGAGTCAGAATGCCCTTGACGACAAGATCGCCAACGGTCATATCCGTCAAACTGGTCAGAACCGCCAGACCCGCGCTGAGCAGCACAGCGACTACCAGCGCAACGCGAACCTTTGTGGAAAAAAAGTGCTTCATAGCATATCCTCCATCAGCTGGGGCGCCAGCTCGCGCAGCAGCTGCCACAGTCTGCACACCGGCAGACCCATTACATTATAATAATCGCCAACCATCTTCTCGCAGAACAGCGCCGCACCGCCTTGGATGCCGTAAGCACCGGCTTTGTCCATGGGTTCACCGGAGGCGACATAGGCTGCGATCTCCTTTTGAGAAAGGGGGCGGAAATGGATGTCCGTCACTTCCGTAACGCTTTGCACCTGCTCCCCTGCAATGACCGTCATGCCGGTCATGACCTGGTGATCCCGGCCGGACAGCAGGGAAAGCATCTGCGTGGCTTCTGCTTCCGTATGGGGCTTGCCCAGCACCTGCCCCTGGCAGACCACGATGGTATCGGCGGCGATGACCACATCGCCGGATCCCCGGGGGACAGCAAGGGCTTTCAGCCGGCTGACACGGGCCACCTCGTCATAGGGCGATTTTGCGCGGTCCATGGTTTCGTCGATATCCGCTATCCGGATGGTGAAGGGGATGTGAAACAGTCCCAAAAGCTCCTTGCGCCGGGGGGACTGGGACGCGAGTATCAGTTGCATAGTTGCTCCTCAAAATGCAAAATGCAGAATGCAGAATGCATAATTATTTTGTATTTGTTGTTTGGCATCTTTGTTTTGCATTATGCATTAAGCATTTTGCATTTATTCCAAGCCCCGTAGATACAGACCGCGGGTGCTGGCGCCGGGGTCAAAGGCAGGGGGATTGCGGTATGCGGACAGAATATTGTCCACTTCCTTGGCGTTTTCCGTGGTGAAGTACAGGCGGATGGCCCACAGGCCGAGCTTGGCGAGGTCATCCTGCCGGTCCAGCCAGTTGAGCTTTTTTCCGTTTAGCAGAACGCTGCGGCACTTGTCACCGTCTTTGATAATGGGAAATTCCGCGCCGGTCTTGTCCACCAGCTTGCCGGTGCCCAGGTTGCAGGTGCAGCTGCCGGTGCGATTCCGGATCAGGCAGTTTTCTGTGACCATCAGCGGCATACGCCCGTAGGCGAAGATCTCGCAGGGCACGGCCTTGCTGATGTCCCGGATCTGGGGCAGGGTCATTTCAAAGCTGAGGGCGGCGCTCTTCATTTCCAGCTCCTGCATTAGATTCACAGAGCCGGAATTATATAGATTCAGACCGAAATCGCCCCGAATTTTCAGTCCCGCCTCCCGGACAGGCAGCAGCAGACCCAGATTGCCCACCAGCGCGTCCTTGACACCCATTTTCTTCACCAGCAGCAGGTCATCCTTCAGCCGGTTCAGCTCACTGTCGTGGACGATCCGGGGCAAAACGGCAGTTACGGGGACTTTGCGGTTCAGTTCATGGCAGAAGATGGGATCCAGCGCCAGAATATGCAGGGGTACATACAGGGTCTCCAGCCGCATTTTCAGCAGCTTCTCGGTGATCTGCTCTTTGGAAGTGATCTGCACCGTAAGCCCCGGATGCGCCCGATGTCCGGGAGCAATGGGAAATTTCTGGGGGCGGTTCAGCGTGGGCTTTTCCCGCCTTGCCCGGATGGCGGTGAGCTGATTCAGCGCGTCCCGGCGCAGGGCGTTGATATTGGCTGCGGACAGGGTCAGACCCGGTTCGATTTCCGCCGTGACCTCCCGGCACAGGTAGGGTGTGCCGCCGGTCTTGGCGAGGCGGTCGGAGAGGGCTTCTTCCGTCAGCGCCACAGTGCGGGCAAGCTCTGCCCGGGCACCGCGGACGGTGCAGCTGCGGCCCTCGGGATCGGTAACGGTCAGAGAGGAACCTTCTCTGGAGATAACGGCATGGAACACAACGGGAACCAGACTGTTTTCCGCAGTTTCGTAGGACTGCCGGGCTTCCTGCAGCCACTTGGGATCGTCATATTTATCCTCCCGGATGCCGAACATGGCCTGCCCAGTCCGGCCGGTATAGTAACCGTCGGTAAAGCCCTGCCGGTTGAAAGCGGAAGTAAGGGTCTGCAGCATGGGTTTGGTGACGGCACCTTCGTCGATGGCCTTGCGGTAAACGCCGGTGACGGCAGCCACATATTCCGGCCGCTTCATCCGTCCCTCCAGCTTTAGCGATGCCACGCCCATGTTTTCCAGTTCCTTCAGGTACATCACAAGGCAGTTGTCTTTCAGGCTCAGGGGATATTTATTTTCCCAGCGGCCGTAGCCGTAGCTCTGGCGGCAGGGCTGGGCGCAGCGGCCCCGATTGCCGCTCCGGCCGCCGATGGCAGCGGACAGGTAGCACTGGCCGGAATAGCACATACACAGCGCGCCGTGGGCAAAAACCTCGATCTCGATGGGGGAATTCTGGCAGATATAGTGGATCTCATCCCGGCCCAGCTCCCGGCTGAGCACCACCCGGGACATGCCCAAAGCGGCGCAGAACAGCACGCCGGGAAGGCTGTGGATGGTCATCTGGGTGGAGCCGTGGATGGGCACATCCGGCGCGATCTGCTTGCAAAGCTGCACAACACCCAGATCCTGCACGATAAAAGCGTCTACGCCTGCCATAGCGGCCTGTTTGATCAGCATGCAGACATCGCCGGTCTCCCGGTCGGACACCAGCGTATTTAAGGTCAGATGCACCGCCACGCCCCGGATATGGCAGTATTTCACCGCTTCGCTGAGCATCTGGATTGTAAAGTTTTTCGCGCCCTGTCGGGCATTGAAGGCGCCGCTTCCGAGGTAGACCGCGTTGGCGCCGTTCTGCACGGCAGCCCGCATAGCCTCCATGGAGCCGGCGGGAGCCAAAAGTTCCAGCATAGTTTTTCTCTCCATATGGCATACTTACAAGCATTATACCACACAGGAAGCTCCACTTCCAGTACCCTTGTGTGAATTTTTCAAAAATAAAAGTGCCCTCTGCAGAGGGCACTGTGTTTAATCAATGCGGTATAGCCGCTTGCCATTTTCATAGGTGATGCGCTCAGCTTCCTCGGGGGTGATGCCACGCAGCTCTGCAAGCTTCTGGGCAACATAGCAGACCCGGGAGGGGTCGTTGCGCTTGCCCCGGAAGGGCTCGGGGGACATGAAGGGGCAGTCGGTTTCGATGACGATCCGGTCAAGAGGGATGGCTTGAGCCGATTCTACGGCTTTTCTGGCATTTTTAAAGGTCAGCACGCCGGTAAAGCCGATGTACCAGCCCAGCTTGGTCAGCTGCCGGGCCATTTCCGCAGAACCGGAATAGCAGTGGAACACGCCGGTCACATCGGGAAACCGGCGGATGATGTCCATGCCGTCTTGATGGGCGTCCCGCTCGTGGACTACAACGGGCAGGTTCAGCTCCCGCGCCAGCTCCAGCTGCATGATGAAGGCCTTTTTCTGGATGTCGCGGGGAATATCCTCGTAATAATAGTCCAGACCGATCTCGCCGATGGCCTTGATCTTGGGGTTTTGTTTACATAACTTTCGGTAAGCATCCAGCACATCGTCGTTGACTTCGTTTGCCGAGTCCGGGTGAGAGCCCACGGTGGCGTAGATATAGGGGTATTTTTCCGCCATGGCGCTGCAATCGTAAGAGGATTCCAGGCTGCAGCCGATATTCACCATCAGGCCGATGCCCTGCGCAGGAAAGGAGGAAAGCAATTCGTCCCGGTCGGCATCAAATGCCGGGTCATTCATGTGTGCGTGGGTGTCAAAGAGCATAAGGAACATCCTTTCGTGTTGTAAATGATCGTTTAGCTTAGTAAGCGGTGCGCTAAAAAAGAAGTATGTCATTGCGAGGGCAGCTATGCTGCCCGTGGCAATCTCCCGGTACCATCTATAGAAA
>JAZNGJ010000111.1:0-19485 GCA_045576415.1 Faecousia sp.
AAGGTCTCTTGGAACAGCTGGATGCCATCAAAATATACAGTGTTGCAATGATAGCTGTACACCGCCTGCACCGTTACGGACGAATATGCTTTCTCGGCAACGACAGCTGTTGCTGTATATTGCCAGTTCCCGTCGACGGGCAGCTCCGGGTTAAACGGTGCAACGGCTTCCGTTGTCGTTCCGTCTGTGTTGTTAAGAATCACCTTTAGACCGAATGCCCGAGCATTGGCGTCATGTGTATTTTCAGGTGTTGCATCGCCGATTCCCCATCCGGTCAGAACATAGGTATCACCTGCAGTGCCACTCTGCTGAATTGTCTGGGACACATACTTTTCTGCCGAAGGATCTCCGGTAATTGCAAAGACAGTATTGTCCAGCTTTTCATATGCCGGGGCCAAATTATTCAGCGTTGTAATGTTGTCACTGCTGGTCATCGCACTGCTTCTTGTCCAGCAATTATCCAGCGAAGAGCCGCCCCAGGAATCGTTGTTTTCCAGCAGATTATATCGGCTTGCAGTGGGTTCCGTCTCTATCTGTACACAATCTACATAGAATGTTCCTGACCCATCACAAAGTATCTGGGGATATATGGGAAATTCATCATCATAAAACTCATATATAAATTCAAGTCTTGTCCAATCACTGTTAGGCGGCAAATATTCAGTTGAATCAAACAAACCTCCGTCAGATACCACCGCCAAGCAAACACTCGTGTCACTCCCAGTCTTTACATAGGCAGAGAATGTGATTGTTTGACCAATGAGAAGATCCAGTTCTTCTCCCTTGACACCACACATGTATCCGCTGGAAGACGGCGTTACTTTCAGCGACTTACTGCCGGAAAAAGCCTCTTCAGAAGAAATTGATACCGACACACTTGTACTAGTAGGTGTCCATATGTTACCATTTTCAAAACTATGGTCCTTTACAATATTTACAACCGTGTTCTGCATTTTAGACGACAAACGCAACTGATTGCCCTTTGCCGTTCCGTTGGGCTCATCGTTGTGATTATTCAATGCATATTTGGCATACTGCGCTCTGCCCTCTTCATCCTGAATAGAAAGCGTATTGCCCCAGTCATTAAACTGCGCAATTTGAACATTGCCATTATGATCCGTAAATTTTGTCTGATTCTGACCGTAGGAAATCGTCAAGTTGCCGCCGGGTGTCCCCGTTCCGGTCCCCTGATACTCACTGACAGATGCAACCCGCTTGGGACTGCCCGCTGTATATGTATAGGTCAGTCGGTAGCCGTCAACATCCTGTACACAACTGAGCAAGTTGTCAGCGGTATAACTAAAGACACTGGACTTTCCGTCCTTGTCCGTAATGCTTGTCAGCACAGAACCGGAATAACTGTAAGTTACACTGCTTATCTCTGTACTTCCGTTTACGGCATATGTGATCTTGCTTAGCAAATCGCTGCTGTTATAGGTGAAATTGTATTCCCTACCTACTCCATCTGTGATTTGAGAGATTAAATAGCCGTCAGATGTCGCATAGGTTATTCCAATGCTGCTCTTGGTTTGCTGATTGTTCTCCTGATTTATCAAGCGTCCATGCTCATCAAAATAACTGGTGTTTCCATAATCATCCTGAATAGAAAAACCGGTTGAGGTTACAGTCAGCGTTAAACCCAAACCGTCTTCATCCAGGTAATTACTCCCTGAATCATGTTTGAAGTAATGCTTGGTTCCATCCCCATCTTCCCAAATGTAATAGGAGCTATCTTCACTCCATTGTTCAACAGTCTGATTGTAGTTTATTCGCCAACCAGTGCCTATGCCAAACTTGTTGCTCTGCTTATCATTCGCGTTGTAAATATGGCTGATGGATACGGGCATCCGGTTGCCGCCAAATCCCAGATCCTCACGAACCCACACAAGGTTTCCGGAATAGTTATTGATGTACCCGGTTCCTGCCCGACCAGCACCGTGTGCTGTATAATCCCAATAATCTTCGAGTCCGTTCGTGTTACGAAATACGATGGATAGATATGGCCACCAATCAGTAGCATAGATACTATAATCGATAGAGTAGAACTTCTTCCAGTTATTAGTGTTCCCGGATTCGACAGCATCTGTCGCTTTGAACATCATGCCGGTGTTCGTTCCATCATACCATCCTCGGGCAATATCCGTAATATTCCAGTGATATCTGCCGGAAGCATTTACATGCGCAAAATCTTCCACGATCCCACTGTGTATAGGTTTATTAGCCCAAGTGATTGTAGTAGAATCCCACGTATCCTGTACTTTATGAACTTCAATCGTAGTAGCATCATTCGTGCCCTCGTATTTATACAAGGAGGCGTCTGCATGTACGATTACATCAGCTGAAGATAACACCGGAAGATTAACATATTGGAGATATGTCCACATCTTTCCGTTTGATGTTTCATAGCCTACATACAGTGCACCGGATGTATAACTCAGTGCATAATTCTCCATTATTGTCTGATCCAAAATATTGTTAGCTTCCGAGAGTGCCGTAACAACAGGATCCAGAACCACCGGCCACTGACGCTCCGTATCCGCCAGCCACTCCATGGGCATCTCATAGGTCAGTATATACTGATCTCCTTTGGGAGCCAAAGAGACTTGTACTTCGGTAGATACTTCACCAACAGCATCGATCATAAATGGTGCCGGCATGGACATTACCACTTCGTTCATTGCTGTATCTACAAGATCGATGCTGTTATCACTGTTCAGAATAGGTACTAACCCATCAGTATCCAGAATATACTGGTATCCACGAACCGCCGCATTATAGTTGTGGATCACAATAGACTCCTTTACTTGATAGGAGTTCATGTCGTAGATGATATCTGTATTATTGAATACATTTGTATACATCAGCCGTGATTTGATTTTGTCTCGGATTACTTCCGGATGTTCCGCACTTTCTTTCATGGAGTTATAGTCCAGCTCTTGAATCTGCGCTGCCGAGCTTTGCAAAGAGATAACAGACAGCGGTGCATTCTGATCTGCATCCGCATCCAGAACACCGGAGCGCAAAAACTCATTTTGGAGCACAGGTATATTGCTCGTTCTAAGTTCCCCACTCATGGCGAAACTGACGGTATATCCATTCTTTTCAATAGATACTTGCTTGTTTTTATTTAGCTGTTGCGGGAAAATCGCTTTCCAAGCTCCGGCTCGGTTTGTATATGTTCCCGTCGTGCCGGCCCCGACAGCTTCCAATGTGTTGTCAATATCCTTCCACTGTCCATCGTCATCATAATGAACAGCTTCTGGATACACTACAGCCATGTGCATACCATTGCTAAGAATATATTCTTTTGAAAATTGCGTTCTCTTATCAACCGCTTCGCCAACAATTTCTGCATCTCCTGCTTCTGATTGCTGAGTTGCGGTGTTTTTTATGTTGTCCTGCAACGCAAGACGCATATCCGCTCCAAGGACTTGCATCGGGAGCAGATTGATTAGGATTGCCAGTATTAACACCAGACTGCATGTTTTCAAAAAATTACATTTCATACTGTTCTGCCTCCTTCAGTAATCGGTGAGTAGATGAATAAAAACTGCCTTGCTGCTTCATTGTGTAAAACATTTTGTATAATCAGTCACCTCCCGACAAAATGTACACATCATAAGAAAAGACGGATATCTTAATAAAAAGACACACAGATCCTGCTTATGTACAGAATCTGTGTGTTTCTTACCAAAGAAAATTAGATCATATGCAGGAGTTGGAATCAACACAAGATTCTAAAACTTACATCATGCTTCCGGTTTTGGCTTGGGGTACTATAAGGGATTAGTTATTTGTATGAGCATTTGTGTTTTTGGCATCTTCATGGTAGGTGGTGCTGATACTGGTGATCTGTACCCCTTCACCAATCCGATAATACTTTAAGAAGATTGAAATGAAAGCATAGTGACTGTGTGCTTAATTGATACTTACCCCTAAAAATTCTTTTAGTGTGCGCCGGTATCGCAATGTAAGAGGCAAGTCTTCGACATATCCCAGGATAACATGCGGGAAAAACTGATTGCCGAGCACATAACCATAATAATGTGCCAGTTTTGGACCAACGGTTTTCAGATGGCTTATGTATGCAATAATATTTTCATACTTGTCTTTTTGTGCAGGAGATAGGATTGCGTAAAACTTTTCCTGCACGCGCAGCGCATTGTGGTAATCTGGCAACTGCTCTGCAACATCCTCCCGTAGGTATATATCGGGATCTACATCCAAAAATGTACGGCATATTGGATCAATAAAATGATCTAAGTTTGCTTTCAAGCCTAGGAAACACGAGAACAATATACTGGAACCAATTTGCTGGTAAATAGCGTCAATCTCATCGGATACGGAAGGGGAACCACCTTCTCCCAGCTCGTTTTCCAGCAAAGTGATTGTTTCGTTGAAACGGGCTTGGTCTGCAGCAAATTCTTCAAAATTGGCTGCCATTACATCAACTAGGGCTCCGACGATTTCCTTATAGCTGATTTTTTCAAAAAAAGTGTTTACTGATATCATAATGAACATCCTCTCGTATAAGCTTATAGCATCAAACTAATGCTATAAGCTTATATTACTGTGGACGTCTAGCAGATACAGTCGAAAGCTGTCGATTATTTTTCGAAAAATTAGAAAGGAGACACATTTTCGGAGTCTCCTCTCCAGAGAAACGCATTATAGGAGGTTACTGAGATAAGCATCCAGAATGTCTGTAGCGGTTTTGCGCTGACGGGGAGTCAGAACAAGCAACTTTTCTGTGATTTCTGAGCAGATATATTCCTTACCCGAAGAAAGCTCGTCCCGCAGGATGTAATCAGCTGACACATCCAAGGCATCAATGATTTTTATGAAGATATTCAGACTCGGCATTTTGACTCCACGTTCAATTTCACTAAGATACACAACCCCAATCTCAGCCCGGTCTGCAAGTTCCTGTTGTGTATGCCCTTGTTTGATCCTTGATTCACGGATTCGCTTGCCTAATGCTGCTCTTTCCAAAGAGAGACCTCCTAATGTATCTTTAATTACATATGTTCCGTTAAAGTGAAAAAGTGACAGGCAGTCAAGAACAAATTATACTTTTTGATAATCTGGGTAGATAATCTTCGCATGCTCAAAGAGATCCCAATTCAGTTTCTGTCCGCACCGATCACAAAAGGACATATATTCTCGTTCCAAGCTCAGGGCGCATCTTGGACAGATGGGGTAGGTGGTGTTTGTGTATGCGATCACTTTGGTGACGGGCAACGGCACTCTGTAAGTAACCGCGTCCACAAGCAGACGCACGGGATACTTATGCTTCTTAACAGAGGGTGCCAGATTACTTTTCATGATGTATACTCCTTCTTCTGCCAGAAAGACGACAGGATTCCAACAGAAGATGGAGTGTGGGCCCTAAAGACTTGTCTTGGATTGATAAATGAGGATAGTGGATACTGCAGAATCATCCGCCAGTTTCTGGCGATATATTTCGTTGCGCCTGCTGACGCAACAGAAATATATGTGGAAAGAATGCAAGAAAGTGACACAGTTTTTAATTTTTATTGCAAAAATATGGGCTATTTGGTAATATTGTTGTGAAGTGGAAGGAGGTGTTGACCAGAGATGAACCCCGAATATAGCGAGCGGATTGCGCAGCTCTACCTAGAAATGTATGACATGTTAATTACTTATGCACAATGTTCCTTTAAGGAAGAATCACTGGCGGAAGAGGCTGTACAAGAGACATTTCAGATTGCTTGTCAGAAACCGGACAAATTGTTCGCAAGCCTGAATCCAAAAGGTTGGTTGGTCAATACATTGAAGTTTACCATTCGCAACATAAAGCGGAGAAGAGAGAATGCACGGCAGATTCTGTCCAACTATTTGATCGCACAGAAAGAATGTGTTGCCTTTTCAGAGAACAAGCTGTGCTTGCAGGTAATATACGGGGATGTGGCTCACACGGAGGAATTCAAGCTGATCAAGGAAATGGTCATAGATGAGAAGTCGCATTTGGAGATGGCTGAGGCCCGTGGAATTACTGTCAATGCATGCAAGAAGCGTGTGCAAAGAGCCAAAGAAGTTTTAAAACAAAAAATAAAACAAGATGTCACCTTGTGACACGATGAGAACATATAGAATTGAAAGGAGGAACCCAGATGTCCGAAAAACAAAACCGCGGAATCGGTGATCTGTCAAAATATGACGCAATGACAACGGAAGAACTTGAGGAGATTCTGCGGTTGGATGCCCAAGCTCCGGAGGAGCAGGAATCGGATTCAGAAATGATCCTATACATAATGGAGGTGCTGACAGAAAGAAAAAGTAACAATGGTCACACCGGAAAGACAGCACTCGAAGCATATGAATCGTTTAAGCAAAACTATATGCCTGAAGTTGATAATAACGAAGTTTCGTATCGAGAGCCAGTTAAGAAAAATAACGGAGTTTCCCGTTGGCTTCGCAGCTTAACAGCTGCTGCGGCCGTGTTGGCAATTTTGCTTCTAGGCTCAGTAACAGCCAAAGCATTCGGCATAGATATATGGAAAGCTGTGGTGAAGTGGACACAGGAAACATTCCATTTTGGGGAATGGGGTAATTCTGACCCGGATAACAATTTGCCATACGCCTCGCTCCAGGAAGCGCTAGAAAAAGGAAATACACCTGCTTGGATGGTGCCAACATGGATTCCAGAGGGGTTTAATCTGGTTGATATCACAGTTGAGCAGACTCCATTAAAAAAGATATATATAGCAAAGTATACAAATGGAGAAAAGATTCTCAGGGTTACAGTACAGGACTACTTAGACAGAGCCCCTATTTATGTGGAGCAAAGTGAGGGCTTGGTAGAAGAATACGAGGTTTCAGGGATTACCTTTTATCTGTTCAAAAATAACAAACGGACACAGGCTGTGTGGATTGTTAATTCATATGAGTGCAATATTTTAGGTGATCTGACTATCGAAGAACTGAAATTAATGATTGATTCTATCGAGAAAGGATAGCTTATTATGAGTAAAAAGAAAGAATTGTTGTTTAAATTAGCAATTCTGCTGCTGGTGGTGGTTTTAGTATGCCCCATCAATGCCAAAGCGGTTGAACCAAGAGCCAGTGATTACTTGGCTATGTATAGTGCATATGTTTACCCTGCTGGCTGGGGAAAGGTGCAGGTTTGGGTTTCTGTCGATGGTGTTGATGATATGGATGAGATTGGTGCACTTGAAATTCAGTTGTACGAATCTAAAGATAACGAAACATGGACTTGGGTAAAAACATTTGACTATACAGATTATCCCGACATGCTTGGCTATAATGACTACCACCACACAGGTCATGTAGAGTATAATGGGACAATTGGCCGTTATTATAAAGCGTATGTGTGCGTTTGGGCAGGAAAAAATGGTGATGGTGATACCCGCTATTTCTGGACTTATCCTGAAAAAGCAACCTTATTCGCAGGATAAAATACCTACACCCCAAGCTGATTCACTCAGCTTGGGGTGTTTTTGCAAGAAACGAGCAAACTGGACAGCCCAACAATAATTTCTATGTGCTTCGACAATATTCTGCTTGTTATGCGTCTTTCATATGTTATTCTGCCTCTACAAACATATGGAGGATAAAAATGCTAGCTAATCAGATTATAAATCTAAGAAAACAAGCAGGGATGAGCCAACTGCAACTGGCCCACAAACTGAATGTTGGCCCAAGTGCTATCGGCATGTACGAGCAAGGTCGCCGAACACCGGCGCTTGACATACTTATTCAGATGGCCAAACTTTTCGGTGTGTCATTGGACTACTTGGTAACAGGAACAGAAATATCCAATTTTGCAGCGGATAAAATAGATACAGCTACTCAAACAGTGTGTCCTTGTAGGGTATGTTGCTTATGCTGTAATAAATATAAGATTAGTTAAATAAACATGGATCTGCTGATTTTTGTATGCGCAGCGTACAAATCATTACGGGGTTCATGCTATGTACGAGGCCGATA
Source organism: Faecousia sp. (assembly GCA_045576415.1). Classification (GTDB taxonomy): domain Bacteria; phylum Bacillota; class Clostridia; order Oscillospirales; family Oscillospiraceae; genus Faecousia. Next base: position 7,972 of record JAZNGJ010000111.1, read on the forward strand.
GCTTAATAGATCAAACAAATTTCCTTCCCCATTCTTTATCATCCCGGTTTTTGAGTTGCAGATGATTAGCCCTACAGACAAATCATAACCACCGGCCGTGCCGGTGGTATGCACAGGCCCCCTTAGGGCCTTTTACCAGCCGAGCCTATAGGCTCATCGAATTTTCTTTCGCCTGCATGAGGTGCCCTACTGCTATTGAAATAGCGGTAGGGTTTCTCTTTTCTCAATTTCCTTAACTCAATGCTTTTCCTATCTTTCGATTTTAATTGTTGTTCCTTGCTACGCTCGGATAATTTATTCTGGGCATAGCTAAAGCTTTTTGGAACCCCCAGCCGTGCTGGGGGTATTCTTTAACCAATAAGATCAAACAATATGATTGCAGAATACGACACAAATGTATTGCATATTCCTTTATTATTTGCTAAAATAACTATGCCACACAAATTCTATATTGGCCACACAAGCGTGCGTTTTTCCTTTGGTAAAAATGCAGGCTCTCTTTTCGCACGCTTTTGTGTGAGGCTGAATTTGTGTGGCAACAAATCGGAGCTGAGCATTTTTCGTGCGCAGCTTCGGCTGCGCACTTTTTATTTTCAGTTGTTTCTCTTGGATGTAAACTTCAGGTTTACGAAATTCTACCTTGCTTCGGTTTACTAAGACTCGAATTCTACCTATACTGGACATGAAGAAAACAAAAAAGGAGAGACAGAACATGGAAAATAAAACCATCGGTCAGATCATCAGCGAACACCGGAAGCAAAAGGGATTAACCCAGAGAACTTTGGCAGAGCAACTCAATGTAACAGACAAGGCTGTATCAAAATGGGAGCGCGACATCGCCAGACCCGATATTAATACGGTTCCCAGGCTTGCGGAAATCCTTGATATCCCTGTTGAGACACTGATAAATATTCCTATCAACACGAAGCCGGAAATCGAAAATGAGACTGGGCTGGTTTCTGGGGAAGAAAGCATTTCTGAGGGAACACCTGCAGATAATAATGCAGAAACATGGGATGAAGAGTGTGAAGTACATAAGGATAAAGCTAGATGTTTGCTGTTTAAGGGTCTCCTTGGATTTGTAGCAGGATTCCTGTTTGCTCTCATTGTTACTTTGAGCGATGGTGATTCTTTTGATTTTGTTCCCGCACTAGGTGCCGGTTTGTTTCTTGCGGGCGTTCCTTACGGATGGGAGCTTTTAGGGCGGCTTATTGGTCATTGGTATGTTGTGGGACACATCGCGATCATGATTTTGGTCTTCTGCTTCAAGTTCGTTGGTGCAATCTTGATTGGTTGGGCAACATACCCCTTTGCGCTTCTTTACAATATTATGAAAGCGCAAAGAAAAGGAAGTAAAGCAAGAAAGATCTGGACGGTAGTTTTTGGCACCGTTATTGTGTTGATAAGTGCTTTAGCTTTCATTATAGTATTTGCTGGAGTTATTCAGGAACAAAATGAAGCTAATAGTGATACAACAGGTGTTACACTTGCGTTAAATAAGTATGCGCAGGTAGATGCCTCAGCTTTTACCAGTACCCGACCGGAGTTCGTTGCGATCTGCGAGAAAACAATGGATTCATGCAAAGTGGATGAGGATGATTATGAAGCATCCGGTAGTTCCGTGGTTACCCCCTCCGCTATACAAGCAGCATATTATCTGATTGCGAAAGACCCGGATTCACAGCATGTTGAATACGGAAAAAATATTAAATTCACGAATGCGGTAGTGGTTGTTACCTGCTGCAGGGTAAACATTGGTAATGCGATAGAACGTGATAGCTGGTTTGTTTGGGTTTATCCTGATTTTTATCTGGATGCTGGGGATGCGATGAATCATGAGACAGGAAAGGAGCACTCACATTTTATTGGAGAGCAAACATTAAGTGGTGTTTATGAGTTCATTTGTGAAGAATACTACGACATGGATATATTCGAACTGGGTATTCCGATGATTTCTAAACTGATTGAAGTAAGGAATACTGCATATAAGCCATGAACCCGAAGCTCTAAGAGGCATATGAGAATATATTGCCTCCAGTTTGAAGAAGCATTGGGAGAACAGCATCCTGCTAAGGGGCGAATAGTTTGCTATCGTAGTTTAAGTAGTTCGAAAAGATGCACATTGGAGGTGTAGTTATTCGTGAAGCATAAGTACAGCTTGTTTCTGTTGATTATTATGCTATCAATAGTGATTGTGTTCTGCTCCTGCCAACAGCGTCTTCCGGCGGATGAAAGCACGACGATACCCGTTGAAATGACCTTGGAAACTACATCCACAATTGCAACCTTTCCGGTAACAACGGAAACAACAGTGCCTACAACCGCAACTGTACCAGCGATGACAAAACCGACTGAAACTAATCCCACAGTAACGGTACCGCCTGTAACGGTTCCTTCTCCCACAGGGACAACGCCTCTCCATAAGCACAGTTACAGCTCTAAAGTTGTTAGCCCGGGTTGTCAGACAGAGGGTTACACCATTTTCACTTGTTTCTGCGGAGATGTGCATCAGTCCGATACAGTAACTGCCTTGGGGCATAAGTGGGGAGAATGGACCACAACAAAGGAGGCTTCTGCGACCGAAGAGGGCCATCAGACGCGCACTTGCTCTGTCTGCAAAGATTCGGAAAGCCGGGTGATTGAAAAGCTGCCCACAGAAACAACGCATACACACAGCTATACCGCAAATGCTGTCCCCGCTACTTGTGTTGCCGACGGTTATACTGCCCATAGTTGCAGTTGTGGAGATAGCTATACGGATAGTCCGACAAAAGCAACCGGCCATAGCTGGGGGCAGTGGTTGATTGTTAAGGACGCCACCACTACTGAAGAAGGCCAGAACATGCGCATTTGCACTTCTTGTGAAGCAACAGAAATCAAGACGACTCCGGTTTTCCCTGATGATAGCCAACCAAAAGAGCTTTTTGACCCAGCTACAGATCTGGAGGCAGAAATTGCCCGTTTGTTCTTTGAATATATCAACCAGTATCGTAAAGAGGACGGTAGCACGCAACTGACGTATTTGCCCGGTATGAGCCAGGTGGCCCAGTACCGAAGCCGCCAGTTGGTGACGAATTTGGCTCATGATACTACAGATAGGCGAGAGGCATTGGCGTATTACAAATACGGTAAATGGATTGACCCTTCTGCTTATGGTGATCCTGATGCCGAGGGTTATTTCTCCAGCAGTACGTCGGAAGCTATCGGTAAGACGAATCTTAATGGAACGGCTGAAGAAGTAGCATGTGAACTTGCCAATGCTTGCAGAAACAGTGCTAGTCACTGGAGATATGTCGGCAGCTCTGACTACGGCTATTCCGGAGTGGGTGTCGCGTATGCAGGTGGAGAATTTTACGTCTGTATCATGGTTGGCAGAACCAATTACGGATAAGGGGGCAGAGCATGACCATACAGGAAATCTATGAAGCAGCGCGAGAGATTGATCCGGCTACTGCCATGAGGGCTGTTCAGCGCGCTGAAACAGATGAGGAACGGCAATTCTATGCTTACATAACCGATATGAACTTGCAACGAGCTCAAAAAGCTGCTATCGAAGCGCACCTTTTCTAAAGACATGCGCCACATGACCGCACTCGCACAAGTTAATTGCAAATGCATAATCCCTCCCACTAGGTCTCAAGCCTAACAGGAGGGATTCTCGCATTTTGATGGCAACAGCTTAATAGTAAGCAAGAAACGAAAACACCTGTATTTGAATATTTGCAAACAAAACATGAGTAGCTTACATATGCTGTTTATTTTTCCGTCAAATCTCTTTCTATGGTTTCTACAACCGCACGGTTAAGAAAAGCTGACAGGGACTCACCTTTCTTCTCGGCATGCTCCTGGATTTTCTCTTTCATCCCTTTCGGGACACGGAAAAGAATCCTGTCAACCTTCTCCTGTTCGTACTTTTTGATTGCGCGGTCCATGGCATCAGAACGTGGCATATATACTCCTCCAGTTTCTATTATATACGACTTCGTATATAACGCAATAAAATACCGATTAATTTTTGTGAACCATGCCAGTTGAATATACGTCATCGTATATGCTATTATGTAGACAAGAAACACGGCAATATGGCTCATCCACATAGGAATATTATCTCTTCCAGTATACCCTGTTACAGAGTGATTTGCAAGAATGGTTTTTCCGCGGATTCGTTGCTGTGATTACAAAATAGAATGGAGTAATGCTATGCACGTAATTCAAATTGTTAGAAGCTATCTTGGTCTCAGTCAGCAGGAGCTGGCCAGTCGAGTTGGGATCACGCAACCGGATCTTTGTGAAATGGAGATCAAACCACCATATGGCAGAATCGAAAAATACGAGAGACTATCCGAGTATCTTGGCATCCCGATCCACGCGCTGGTGAACAATGACTGCACACTGGTGCCGCTCTCGTTCTTTGACAAGCACACACATGCCCCTTATGCAGAAAGCGCCTCTAGTGGCAAGCAGGAGCTTGGCAGGGACGGTGAAGAGGCTGTCCTTAAGCGTGAAAAAAGAGCGGCTGCAAAAAATCAATCCCAGTCTGGCAAAAATGGTAATTCCACATTTCAAACTAGGTAACCGCCCTGGATACGACATCCTATCTTTTGATGATTCAGGCAAGCCCTTATACATTGAGGTGAAAACTACGACAAATGATGATCCGGATTTTGTTCTGACAAAGCAGGAGTATCACAGAACGGTTAAAGTGACATCTGAAGATTACTGCTATTTAATTTACAGATATATAAACTGGGGAACGGATGCGCAAACGCTGAAGATTTATGATTTCAACGAGATGAAGACCAACGGAAGCATCTCTCCCTCCACGTATGTGTGCAGCACATTGGAACGGGAACCTGTGGTTACCGCTATCCGCTACCATAGAGAGCGATGCGGAATCAGCAAAAGGGAATTTGCAGACTACCTTGGCATCCAAACACCACACTTGTGGCGGTATGAAACCGAAGAACGAAGGTGCTCGGTGGAAATGTATCAGAGAATGGCGGTAATTCTGAACACCACAATCGACGATTTAGTTAAATAATACTTTGTACAATATCACAATTTTTTCTGGCGAGCAATCAATATTTCACGGCAATATAGTGAATAAAATTTAAACTAACTATTTGTTTCACTGATACCAAACTAACACTAAGCCTTTGCCTGCCGTGTTTTGGGAGGTATTGAAATAATACAAATGTGAGTACATTGTACTGCCGACAATATGCACAAATGAAATTTATGGCGGTATAATGGTCGGGTTGACAAAAAATATCTCTTTTCCTTATAATAAAGTTAGAAAAACTCAGGAAATGGGGGAGATTGTCATGACCGAAGCTAGGGTGTATACTGTGCAGGAAATCGCAACAATTTTGAAGGTTTCCGAAAAAACCGCATACAAGATCATCCACGCCGGTGAACTGGAGGTGATATGGGTCCGGGGACAAATAAGAATCACATCTCATGCACTGGAAACATTTTTGCAAGGAGGACGCAATGGCCAAGAAGGAAAAAAACGGGTATGTGTATGATAAAAAGGGTTACTATTACATAAGAATCACCTATTATGTAGGTGATGTTCGAAAATTGAAAGATATCTCCACAGGTATCCGTGTGGGTAATCCCGAAAGCAGGACCGGAAAAAAAGCCAGAAGAGAAGCAGATGTGAAACTGGTGGAAGCACTTCAAAGCTTCGAATTACCCAAGATTCAGCAGAAGACCCCCAGAGATCAGATGTTTGCAACCGTCGTCAAGGAGTGGTTTGAACGACAATACAGCGCTAGAGCCCCGTCGACAATTGCCGGTTATCAATACTGCGTCAATGATATAGTCACTTACTTCAGTGAGGTCAACCCTGTCCAACTAGCTAACCTTGAAAGTTGGGATATCGAAGACTACCAAAAATGGGAGCGCATGCGCAGACAACCTAGCTATACCGGTAAGTATGCACGGCAATACAAATACCGCAGTGGTTGTGGAATCGAGAACACAATCAAGCATCGTACCACATTAATAAGAAGCGTTTTGGAAGACATGAAGCGCAGAGGATATGTGACACGAAATGTGGCATCCACCCGTGATTGTAAGGTTGAACTGCCCAAGCCTATGGCGCATGTTTTTTCTGTATTGTCTCCAGAAGAGGCTAATCGGTTTGTTGAGTGTTTGAAGGGAGAAGAATTGTGGTTTATTGTAGCAGTTCTGCTTGCGCTCACCCTTGCCTTAAGACGGTCAGAAGTCTGTGGCCTCCGCGAAGGCGATATCAATTGGGAAACGGGTGTGCTAACTGTTTGTCACACCGTAACACAGCAAACAATCAACGGCAAAAATGTACTTACCTCCAAACCTTTTACAAAAAATCGCAAGCCCAAATGCCTCAATGTTGAGAAGCGGTTGCAAAAAGTAATCCGAGCGCTTATACAGGAGCATGAAACAAACACAAAGCTTTTTGGGGAAAGTTATCATCACGAGTGGGATGGATACCTGATTCGCTATCCTGATGGACAATTGGTATCACCTAACCGCATTACGGAGCATTTCAAGAGATTTCTTAAGAAAAAAAGATTAAAGGAGATGCGGTTTCATGACCTACGACACAGTTGTGCTACCATCCTGCTGGCAATGGGCTACGATATCAAAACTGTGCAGGGGATTATGGGCCATGCAGATCTGAGCAGCACAATGGTTTATTTGCACTTTTTGGAAAAACAAAAAAAGGAGGCCTTGTCTGGTATTTGTAATGCTATGCTGGGAAAAGATGAGGACACAGATGAGGAAAATGAAAATTGGTGGAAAAACTGATGGAACAGAAGAAAAAATGTAGCGGGCTGACAATTGCCGCTGGAAAAGGAAAAAGCCCAAAACCCGTTGAAAACAAAGGGTTTTGGACTTTGGTGCCGGTGACCGGACTCGAACCGGTACGCTGTCGCCAGCGGTGGATTTTGAGTCCACTACGTCTACCAATTCCATCACACCGGCAGGGTGCTTCCATAGTATAGTACACTTTTTCCAAAAATGCAAGAGAAAGTTTTTGGCTACAGGCTTTCCAGCAGTGTCTCCAGCTGATGCAGTGCTTCGATCTCATAATCGGGTCGGATATTCCCGGCAGGAGCGTGGGTAGGATTGACCCAGCAGGTGGCGATCCCGGCATTTTTTCCGCCTTGGATATCCGATGACAGGCTGTCTCCCACGATCATGGCTTTCCTTGGGTCAAAGTCCGGAATCTGCGCAAAGCAGCCGTCAAAATACGCCTTAGAGGGCTTATTATGTCCGATTTCCTGGGATATAAACACCTTTTCGAAGAAGCGGTACAGATTGGCGCTGGTCATCCGGCCCTTTTGGACGGAAGCTGTGCCGTTGCTGGCGAGAAACAGCCGGTACTTTTTGCTGAGTCTGTCCACCGCCTCCTCCGCACCGGGCAGAAAATAATGGCCGACGGACAAATTCTTCTCATATACCCGGGCGCAAAGCGTCTGGTCCGCATCCACACCCAGCTCCGCAAACAGGACACCAAACCGGCCTTCCAGCACCTGTTCCCGGGTCAGGACCCCTTTCTCCAGCTGCTCCCAATGCCAGCGGTTGATCACATGATACCGGGCAAGGATCTCTTCCGTAGGCTCAACGCCAAACTGTCGGATGGTTTTGGCGATCGCCAGACGCTCTGCTTTGTGGAAATCCAGAATGGTATCGTCCAGATCCAGAAATAAAAATTCAATCATGCTTTAATCTCCTTGTGATCTCGTTTGCAAGCACCGCAAATTCTCCGATGGAAAGGGTCTCACCCCGGACATTTTCGCCAAAGCCGCTATCTGCAATCACTTCTGCCGCGCCGGTTTTGCCCAACTCCGGGAAACCGGAAGCCAAACCATTGGTCAGCTTTTTGCGGCGCATGGCAAAGCTTGCCCGGACGGTACGGAAGAAAATACCCGGATCATCCACCTGCCAGGGGCGCTCCTTTCTGACATGGAGCGTAACCACGGCAGAGGTTACCTTCGGCTGGGGCATAAAGCAGTGGGCGGGCACATCAAACAGCACCTCCGGCTCTGCATAGTACCGACAGAAGATCGAAAAAGCGCTGTAATCTTCCGTTCCGGGTCTGGCTGCGATCCGCTGCGCCACCTCCTTCTGCACCATAACGGTGACGGAATCAAAGCACTCCGCCTCCAGCAGCGCAGTCAGGATCGGGGATGTGATATAGTAAGGCAGATTGGCGCAGGCCATAGGCCGCAGACCGGAAAACTTTTCTTCCACCAGCGCCGGAATATCCAGCTTCAGCACATCATTCCAGATGATCTCCAGATTGGGAAATTCCCCTACTGTCTGCTTGAGGATCGGTGCCAGTCGGTTATCCAGCTCCACTGCGCAGACCTTTTCCGCCCGCAGGCACAGCTGCTGGGTCAGTGGGCCAATACCGGGACCGATTTCCAGAACACCGGCCGTTTTGTCCACTCCCGCCTGCTCCGCAATGGACTCCGGCACCCATCTCTGGGTGAGAAAATTCTGCCCCTTGGCCTTGGAAAAATGGAAGCCGTGCTCCGCAAGCAGTGGCTTCATCACCTGAATATCGCAAACATTGATCATAAGAAAACCGCCTTTCTTCTGCCTATCATAACAGAAGAAGGGCGGTTTTGCAACTATTCAATCATCCGAGAATATAAACCGTGCAATCACGGATACCAAAGATCCAGCACTCATCAACGGTATCGAAATAAAGATCGACCTTGTTTCCCTTGATGGATTTACCGGTATCTTCTGCCGTGCAAATGCCGTAGATATACGCGCCGTCGTTGGTCACCACATACATCCGGGTTCCCAGGGGGATCACGGTAGGATCAACGGCAATGGCGCCGATCCGTGCAGGCGTACCGGAATAGGTGATACCGGGCTGGCCGTTGCAGCTATAGGCTGTGGCAACACAATCCAGCTTCTGGGTGTATGTAAGCACTTCGCCTTCGGGGGTGGTGATGATACCGTTGCCGATGACGGGCATTCCCGAAGCTTCCTGCTCCGGCTCTGCAGGCACTGTGGGCGCCGGCTGGGTGGGTGCCGGCTGGGTGGGTGCCGGCTGGGTTTCCGGGGGATCTGTGGGCATGGGAATGGGCTCTTCCTGCTCGATATAGGTGCCAATGGCCACCACCTCGTCAACAGGCTGCCGGGTCACTACCTGTGAATTTACCACACGGTTGACTTCCTTGCCATCCACATAATACACCGTCGCGGTGCACAGAAGCTGTCCGTCCGCACCGGGGGTCAGCACCTTCTGCTCGCCTTCATTCAAAGATGCGTCGTAGCAGTATACGGTATCGTGGGGGATCAGTGTTGTGTAGGTCTCCTCCATCTGAACACTGCGGGAAATGGTAAGAACCATACCGTCATATGTAGCCGTATTCAGGGGAACAGAAACCACATCCTCCTTGGCAAGGATCATGTTCATACGGCTCAGCAGGGACTCAACGGTTTCCCCATAGCTGCTGACCTGCACTGTCTTGCTGCCGTGGATCACTGTGATGTTCTGCTTGCGCTGCACCGTGATCTCGGATATTCCGAAGCTGCTCTGCGTCGTGTAGGTATCATCCATGCCCAGCTCCAAACCGGCTTCGTCCAGAACTTCGGCAGGATCCGTGGCATAGGTGGTGTGGATCAGAACACGGTTACCGTCATTGATCAGGTATGTGTTCTTGGCAAAGGCAGTCTGCGCCATCAGCGCTACAACGCACACAACAACCAGCAGCAGCGCAGCAGCGCGCGTCAGCCGCGTCATTTTCTTTTTGACAAATCGATTGCATTCCAGCATAGAATGTGCCTCCTTCCGCAAAAATATGGATATGACACCGTGAAATCAAAACGGTATCAAATAGTTACAAATCGAATGTATGCATAGGATTTTGAATGTATTATAACATTTTTTCTCAAAAAGTCAAGCTTTTTCGACCAAAACCCATAAACCGACAACTTTTTCCAAAATTATGGAATATTTTTTATGTAAACTTTCATTCAAAATATGCACTTGCAGAGGGATTTGACCACAACATCTTGTGCAAAAATGACATTTTGTTAACATAACGCTTCAAAAAACGTAACCTTGTGTTATGGTCGCATTCCCCCCTCATATTCCAGTTGTATTTCGCAAAAATCCATTGTTTTTCCTCCACAGGCATTGACTTTTTCTTGAATATATGCTAAATTTTCTCCATAGCAAAGGCTGCGATGAAGACATGCGTATCCGGTCATCTTCCCAGAGAGGAACCTGTTTGGTGCAATGGTTCTGTATGATGTAGGATGCGATACCACTTCTGAGCCGTTTGGCGGAAATGCCATACCGGGTGCGCCCGTTAAAGCGTCAATGAGTGGTGCTGCAGTGCGGCACAACCAGGGTGGAACCGTGGAATACTTTGTATCCCACCCCTGATCTTTTCAGGGGCGGGTATTTTTTATACCTACCCCCAATAAAAGGAGGTAAAAACCAATGGAAAATGAAAACCTGTACACCTTTGAAAACCCCGAGTACCGCAAGACCTACTGGCACACCAGCTCTCACATCATGGCACAGGCTGTCAAGCGCCTGTGGCCGGAAGTTCAGCTTGCCATCGGCCCCGTCATCGATGAGGGTTGGTACTATGACTTCGATGCTCCCTTCTCCTTTACCCCCGAGCATCTGGAGAAAATCGAAGCAGAGATGAAGAAGATCTGCAAAGAGCGGATCCGTCTGGAGCGCAGCGAAAAGCCCCGGGCAGAGGCCATCGCCTATATGGAAGAAAAGAACGAGCCCTACAAGGTGGAGCTGATCCAGGATCTGCCGGAGGACGCCGTCATTTCCTTCTACACCCAGGGCGATTTCACTGACCTGTGCGCCGGCCCTCATCTGGATCACACCGGCCGGGTCAAACACAACGGCTTCAAGCTGACCAAGTCCTGCGGCGCTTACTGGCGGGGCGACAGCAACCGTAAGATGCTGCAGCGTATCTACGGCATTGGCTTCCCCAGCAAGGAGGAGCTGGATGAATACCTGAAAAAGCAGGAAGAAGCGTTGAAGCGGGATCATAATAAGCTGGGCCGCGAGCTGGAATTCTTCACTACCGTCGAAGAGATCGGTCAGGGCCTGCCCATTCTGCTTCCCAAGGGCGCAAGAGTCATTCAGACCCTGCAGCGCTGGGTGGAGGACGAGGAGCAGAAGCGGGGCTACCTGCTGACCAAGACTCCCCTGATGGCAAAATCCGATTTGTATAAGATCTCCGGTCACTGGGATCACTACCGGGACGGTATGTTCGTTTTGGGTGACCCCGACGACGAGACCAAGGAATGCTTCGCGCTGCGCCCCATGACCTGCCCCTTCCAGTATCAGGTCTATCTGAACCGCGCCCGTTCCTACCGTGACCTGCCCATGCGCCTCGGCGAGACCTCTACGCTGTTCCGCAACGAGGACTCCGGCGAGATGCACGGTCTGATCATGTGCGCCAGTTCACCATTTCCGAGGGCCACCTGGTGCTGCGCCCCGAGCAACTGGAAGAGGAATTCAAGGGC
>JAZNGJ010000112.1:0-28594 GCA_045576415.1 Faecousia sp.
CTGGCAGCCGCCGCGCTGGATGCCGATGTTTACGAAAACTGGACCGATGTTTCCGGCATTCTGATGGCTGACCCCCGGATCGTTGACGATCCCCAGCCCATCCCCGAAGTCACTTACGATGAATTGCGGGAGCTGAGCTACTCCGGTGCACAGGTGCTCCATGAGGATGCCATCTTCCCCGTCCGCGAGAAGAATATCCCCCTGAACATCCGCAACACCAACGCCCCCGAGGATGACGGCACCATGATCCAGGAAAACTTCGACGGCGATCACGACCCCGACCGGTTCATCACCGGCATCACCGGCAAAAAGGACTTCACCATCATCTCCATGACCAAGCGCGGCATGAGCAATCAGGTGGGTGTTCTGCACAAGGTGCTGAGCGTTCTCGTCCGCCACGGCATCAGCGTGGACTATGTGCCCAACGGTATTGACAATGTTTCCGTTGTTCTGCCCACGGACGCCATTGCGCCCCATCTGTACACCATTCTGGCGGAGATCGAGAAGGAAGCCGAGCCGGATTCTCTGGATGTTCACGATCAGATCGCCGTGGTTGCCGCCGTCGGTCGGAAGATGGCCTTCCGTCCCGGTATTTCCGGTAAGATCTTTGCTGCCCTCGGTGAGGCGGGCATCAACATCCGCATGATCAACCAGGGCCCCGACGAACTGAACATCATCTTCGGCGTGGATAACAAGGACTTCAAAGCCGCCATCCGCGTGCTGTATAATAGCTTCGTAAAATAATTCCATTGGAGGGAATCACCATGAAACTGTATACCGTTGCTGTTCTGGGTGCCACCGGTGCCGTGGGACAGGAAATGATCAAAATTCTGCAGGAGCGCAGCTTCCCCGTTGGCAAGCTGGTTCCGCTGGCCAGCGCCAGAAGCGCCGGCAAGAAATTGACCTTCAAGGGCGAGGAAGTGACCATTCAGGAAGCCTGTGATGAGGCTTTCGAGGGCGTGGACATCGTTCTGGGCGCCGCGGAAAATGACATCGCCAAGCGCTTCGCTCCCGCCATTGTCAAAGCCGGTGCCGTATTCGTTGACAATTCCTCCGCTTTCCGCCTTGACCCCAAGGTTCCGCTGATCGTGCCCGAGGTCAACCCCGAGGATGTGGCATGGCACAACGGCATTATCTCAAACCCCAACTGCTCCACCATCATCACCATCACCGCTGTCAATGCGCTGAACTCCATCGCCCCCATCCGCACCATGACCGCCTCTACTTATCAGGCTGTTTCCGGTGCCGGTGCCGGCGGCCCCATCGAGCTGATGAACGAGGTGGAAGCCCTGCGGGAAGGCAAGACCTATGAGCCCAAGATCTTCTCCCACCAGATCGCCTACAATCTGATCCCCCAGATCGGCGGCGAAAGCTATGAGGGCTACACCAGCGAAGAAATGAAGATGCAGAACGAGGGCCGGAAGATCATGCATCTGCCGGAACTGAAGGTTTCCTGCACCTGCGTCCGCGTTCCCGTTGTCCGCAGCCACTCCATTTCCGTTTCCTGCCACTTTGATGTGCCTGTCACAGTCCAGCAGGTTCGGGAAGTGATCGCCAAGGCTCCCGGCTGTAAGCTGGTTGACGATCTTGCCAACAAGCAGTATCCCATGCCGCTGGAGACCTCCAATCAGGACATCGTGTTCGTTGGCCGCATCCGTCCCGATCTGACCGACGACAACGGCATCTGCCTGTGGTGCTGCGGTGATCAGGTCCGCAAGGGCGCTGCTACCAACGCCATCCAGATCGCGGAACTGCTGGTCAAGTAAATAAGTAAGCCCGGTGCATTCGCACCGGGCGGGTTATTTCTGCAGTTCCAGTAGTAGCTTTGCACCGCCATGCATCCCATCCAGAAAGGCGATCCGCTCCACTGTGGCGCATAATTCATTTACTGCGCATTCTATACTATTCCGCTTCTGGCGGGGAAACTCTTCCAGCAATTGATATAACTTTTTATAACATCGGTTGACTTCTTCACCGTCCGCTCCCCGGCTTTCCATGTAGTGGCGGTATAGTACTTCCAGTTGAGGATCAGCTTTGGATTGATATATTATTGTTTCTGTTTGCAATTTCATATACCTCTTTTTGTAATTTATATAGCTATTATAGAACACTAGTGTTCTAAAGTCAATAGTACACTTCAGTTCTATGCTAAAATTTACATGCTATACAAATGCTGGGGGGTACTGGTTGTGCAAACTTATCAAATCAAATTGCGGCAATTAAGAGAAGATCACGATAAGACGCAAAAGGAAATTGCAGAATTCTTAGGCATTAACCAAACCGTATATTCCCGATACGAAACAGGCAAAAATGATATGAAACCCTTTCAAATTATTGCGTTGTGTGACTATTACGGTGTCAGTGCGGACTATGTTCTGGGACTCCCTAAAGGCCGCCCCTACGGTCTGAGCAAAACCCGCAGGAAATAATAATGCCCGGGGCATTCGCACCGGGTTTTTGCTGTCAAATTGGAATTTGTCGGGGAGGTGCCCGGAATGGAGAATGCTGAATGCAGAATGCAAAATTGTGGTATTTCCTACGGAAATGATTTAAATAGTCGGCATAGCCGACACAATCATTCTGCATTTTGCATTTTGAATTTTGCATTCGCTGCTAAAGGCAGCGCAATAAACTGTAATTTGCGCAAGAGGCAAGGGCGCGGTTTTCACCGCGCCCTCAATATTACAGATTATTCTTGATCTTCTCGATCATTTCGGCGTACTCGGCATCGCTGAGATACACCGCGCCGGGATTCATCTGGAACACGGTGGTCCACTCGAACTCGTCCTTATATTTCGGAACCAGATGGAAATGCAGATGGCAGCCGCCGTCGCCGTAAGCGCCGTAATTGACCTTATCCGGGTGGAAGGCCTTGTGCAGGGCGTTTGCCGCCTGTGCTACATCCGCAAAGAACAGATTCCGCTCCTCATCATTGATATCCACCAGCTCGCTGACATGATCCTTATAGGCAACGATCACATGCCGGGATGGCTCTGCTCCTTGAAAAGGATCAGAGAGCTGACCCGCAGGTCGCAGATGTAAATGCCGAATTTCTCCAGCAGCTCGCCGCGCATGCAATAACCGCAATTTTGATCTTTCATATCGTTCCGTCCTTTCAATTAAACACCCAAAAGGGTCTTGGCAAAGAGAAAATACACCAAAAGGGACACCGCGTCCACGATGGTGGTGATAAAGGGACTTGCCATCACCGCCGGATCCGCGCCCACCGCTTTTGCGGCCAGCGGCAGTACACCGCCCACGATCTTAGCAATGACCACCGTCACCGCCAGCGCAAGGCAGACCACCGCATTGACCAACAGGGTAATATCTTCATTTCCCATCAGCAGCCGGTCCACCAGCCAGATCTTAATAAAGCACACGATCGCCAGTGCGATACCGCACAAAATGGATGTCCGCAATTCCTTCCAAACGACCCGGCCAATGTCCGCAAACCGCAATTCATCAAGGCTCAGGGCACGGATCACCGTAACGGAGGACTGAGAACCGGAGTTACCGCCGGTGCCCATCAGCATGGGGATAAAGGCTGTCAGCGCCACCTGCGCCGCTAAAGCGCCCTCAAAGGAAGTGATGATCAGCCCCGTAAAGGTAGAGGACACCATCAGAAGCATCAGCCACGGAATTCTGTTCTTAAACAGATCAAAGGCCGTGCTCTTAAGGTATGTCTTTTCCGAGGGCAGCATACCGCTCATCAGCTCGATATCCTCGGTAGTTTCTTCTTCGATAACATCCATGGCGTCGTCGAAGGTGACGATACCCACCATCCGCTCTTCGCCATCCACCACAGGCAGGGCAAGGAAGTTGTACTTGGACAGCATCTTTGCCACCTCTTCCTGATCGGTCTGGGTGTTGACATAGATCAGATTGGTTAACATAATATCTTCGATGAGCATTTCATCGTCGGTTGCCAGAAGCAGATCTTTGACGGACACCAGACCGAGAAGCTTCCGGTCCGGCGCGGTAACATAGCAGGTATAGATGGTCTCCTTGTCCACTCCCTGCCGGCGGATCCGAAGGATCGCTTCTTCAACCGTCATCTTGGGTCGCAGGGAAACATACTCCGTGGTCATGATAGAGCCGGCGGAGTATTCGGGATAGCGCAGGATCTGATTGATGGAGCGGCGCATTTCGGGAGACGCCTGTTTTAAGATCCGCTTGACCACATTGGCGGGCATTTCCTCCACCAGGTCTGCCGCATCGTCCACATACAGCTCGTCCACGATCTCTTTCAGCTCATTATCGGAAAAGCTGCGGATCAGCACTTCCTGTGCGTCCGGATCCAATTCCCCAAAACTTTCCGCTGCCAGCTCCTTGGGCAGCAGGCGGAACAGCAGCGGGATCCGCTGCTCCTCCAGATCACCAAACAGCGCGGCAATATCGCTGGGATTCATCACCACCAGAATATCCCGCAGGGCGGCGAACTTCTTCTCCTCCAGCATTTTGAGGAGTGCCTTTTCTACAATTTCAAATCGTTCTGCCAAGGTGCATTTCCTCCTTTTTTATCATTTTCGGAAGCAAATACACCGGTCACAATTTCAGGAGCGCGCCACGAATCGCGGCCGCTGACTACTTCGACCGGGTATATTGCCATTACTGCCGGATTCCATGGTTTTCCCTCCTTTATTTTTTCGCTTCCATTATTTTACCGCCATTTTTGCTATCTGTCAACCTTGACTGGCTTAGCAATTCCGCGTAAAATAGAAAGAAACAATACCGGTAAATGATCGTTTATCTTACTAAGAGGAGCAACTTTCAGGGCCCCCTCTGACGAGGGGGCTGTCATGCCGAATGGCATGACTGGGGGAGAGAAAACCTATAAGTTACTGGTTTGTATAAACAAAGCAATAAAAAAACATTTTTTCCCCCTCAGTCAGCTTGGCTGCCAGCTCCCTCGTCAGAGGGAGCCTTGGTACTACGCGAAACGATCATTTACAGAAGCACCGGAGGGTTTTTTATGATCCGTATTGCCACAGCCGGGGATATTCCCGCGATCCTCGAGATTTACACGCCTTATGTGCTGAACACCACCCACACCTTTGAATATGTGCCGCCCACGAGAGAAGAATTTCGCCAGCGGTTTGACGCCATCACAGAAAAATTCCCATGGCTGGTATGGGAAGATAACGGCAAGGTTTTGGGCTACGCCTACGGAAGCCTGCCCTTTAAGCGGGCGGCCTACGCCTGGTGCTGCGAGGTTTCCATCTATCTGGCACCCGAGATCCACGGAAAGGGCATCGGCAAAAAGCTGTACCGGGTTCTGGAGCACATTTTATTTTTGCAGGGTTATCAGGTCATCTATTCCATCATCACCACGGAGAACACCGGCTCCATTACATTCCACGAAAAAGTCGGATACGAGCATGTGGCCGTTTTGCCGGACTGCGGCATCAAATTCGGCAGAAAATTAGGCACCGTTTGGATGGAAAAACGGTCAGATCCTGTCGAAATACCCAGTGAATTTCCCGTAGCATGGCGGTCTATTGTGGAAAATGACGGAAAATTATCCAATATTTTAGCCACTTTGTCCCTTTCTTAATCCAGAAAAATATGGTATGTTATTTATGGAGATTTATTGCCCTTTTCTGGCCCTGAGGGCTTTTGAGGGGACAAGAATGAGAAGGAGCTGTAACAATATGTATTTCCAGAAGAAGCGCTGCATCGCCATGCTGCTGGCCGGTGGCCAGGGCAGCCGTCTGAAGGTCCTGACCGAGAAGACTGCCAAGCCCGCCGTTCCCTTTGGCGGTAAGTACCGCATCATTGATTTTCCCTTGAGTAACTGCGTCAACTCCGGCATCGACACCGTGGGTATTCTGACCCAGTATCAGCCTCTGGAGCTGAATGAGTACATCGGCAACGGCCAGCCCTGGGGACTGAACAAGACCCACAGCTGCGCCCAGGTCCTGCCCCCCTACGAGCGGCACGACAAGAAGAGCGGCTGGTATAAGGGCACCGCCAATGCCATCTACCAGAACATCGACTTCATCGAGCGCTTTGACCCGGAGTATGTGGTCATTCTCTCCGGCGACCATATCTACAAGATGGACTACGCCGCCATGGTTGCCTACCACGAAAAGCACAACGCTTCGTGCACCATCGCCGTACGCAATGTGCCGCTGGAGGAAGCCTCCCGCTTCGGCATTCTGAACACCAACCCCGACAATTCCATTTACGAATTCGAGGAGAAGCCCAAGGTTCCCAAGTCCACCAACGCCTCCATGGGCATCTATGTGTTCAACTGGAGCGTCCTGCGGGAAGCCCTGATCAACGACGAGGAAAACCCCGATTCCTCCAATGATTTTGGTAAAAACATCATTCCCACCCTCTTAAACACCGGCCACAAGATGATGGCCTATCCCTTTGACGGCTATTGGAAGGATGTGGGCACCATCGACTCTCTGTGGGAAGCCAACATGGAGCTGCTGGGTAAAGATCCGGAATTCAACATCCGCGGCGACGAGCGCAGTAAGATCTACGCCCGTAACAGTGCCCTGCCCTCTTCTTACATTGACGAGGATGCCAAGACCGTCAACTGCTTCATCGCAGAAGGCTCTGAAATTTACGGCACCGTCCGCCACAGCGTCATCTCCGTAGGCTGCACCATCGGCGAGGATGCGGTGGTAGAGGACAGCGTGGTCATGCCCGGTGTGGTCATCGAGCCCGGTGCCATTGTCCGCCACGCCATTTTGGGCGAAAACAGCCGTGTGGGCAAGAACGCCGTAGTCGGCGGCGCTTTCAAGCCCAAGGAAAAGAAGAAGATCAGCGTCACTTCCAAGGGCGCTGTTGTAGAGGCAAACACCGTGCTGCTGCCCGGTGAAATGCTGTAAGGAGGGTCGCGCTATGAATGTAATGGGTATTATTTTTGCCAACGACGCCACTCTGGGTGAACTGACCGATAAGCGCACCATGGCTTCCCTGCCCTTCGGCGGCCGCTACCGCCAGGTAGACTTCGCGCTGTCCAATCTGGCAGCCGCCGGCATCCGCCACATCGGCATTTTCTCCCGCCACAATTACCAGAGTCTGATGAACCACATCGGTGCCGGTGAAGAGTGGGGTCTGGAGCTGGAAGAGGGCGGTCTGGAATTTTTGACTCCCTATTCCATGTCTACCGTGGACATCTATCGCGGCAAGCTGGATGCCCTGCACTCCGTTATGGGCTTTTTGGAGTACGGTGCCGAGGATGAATATGTGATCATGATCGACTCCGCCGTTCTTTCCAACATTGACCTGATCGATGTTCTGGAATCCCACATCGCCAGCGGCAAGGATATCACCGTGGTCACCAAGACCGGCATCGCCAACGGCAAGAAGCAGCTGGACCTGGCTCTGAAGCTGGACAAAAAGGGTGAAGTCTCCGACATCGCCGTTGACTATGTGGCCCCTGCCGATTACCTTGCTTCCATGGATATTTTCGTGCTGAGCAAGAAGTGGCTGGTGGAGCAGGTCAAAGAGCACATTGCCCGGAACCTGTTCCATATGGACCGGGATCTGGTGCTGGGCCTGTGGCAGAAGAAGGCCGTTTCTATCAATGTCTATCAGTTCCCCGGCATTGCCATGTACAATGAGTCCGTAGAAGAATACTTCCGCAATTCTCTGGCTCTGATCGATAATAAGACCCGTCATGACCTGTTTGGCTATAACCACCCCGTGTATACCCGCGTCCGTGACCGCGTTCCCACCTATTACGGTGAAAACTGCGAGATTGAGAACTGCGTCATTGCCGACGGCTGCATGCTGGACGGCGAGGTGGAGGATTCCATCCTGTTCCGCAATGTCACCGTCTGCGAGGGTGCCGAGGTAGAAAACTGCGTCATCATGAACGACACCGTCATCGGTGAGGGCGCGGAGCTGAAGTATGCCATCCTGGACAAGGATGTTACCGTCCGTCCCGGAGCTAAGCTCTACGGCACCCCCAGCAATCCCATCATCGTAAAAAGAGGAGAGATCGTATGAAAATAGCCATCCTCGCATCGGAGGGTGCGCCCTATGTCAAATCCGGCGGACTGGGCGATGTGATGGAGGCATTGCCCTCCGCACTGGCCCGGATCGAGGGCAACGAAGTCGTCCTGTTCCTGCCCTACTATAAAAAAATCAAGCAGAACCCTGCCATCGAAACCGAGCTTGCGCTGTACTGCAGCGTGACTCTGGGCTGGCGGCAGCAGTATGCCGGTCTTCTGCGGCTGAAGGGCCGCAGCGACGGTGTGCAGGTCTATTTTGTGGACAATGACTACTACTTCGGTGCCCGGGACGGCGCTATCTACGGAGATCTTGACGACGGTGAGCGCTTTGCTTTCTTCTCCAAGGCCTGCCTGGACCTGATGGCACGGATGAACTTCATCCCCGATGTGATGCAGTGCAACGACTGGCAGACTGCCATGGTGCCCACCTACCTGCGGGCTATGTACCGGGGCGCGTTCCCCAATACCCGCTGCATGTTCACCATTCACAACATCGAGTATCAGGGCTGGGCCCACGGCGGCTTCTTTGACGATGTTCTGGGTCTGCCTTGGGAATACCGGGGCTGCATGGACATGAACGGCTCCGTCAACATGATGAAAGGTGCCATCGAAACTGCCGACATGGTCACCACCGTTTCCGAAACCTATTCCCGGGAGCTGATGTATCCCTACTATGCCCACGGGCTGGACAGCATCATTTCCGGCGCGGCGTGGAAACTGACCGGCATCACCAACGGCATCGATGTAAACACCTTCAATCCCCTGACCGACCCTGCCCTTCCGGTCAACTACAATGCCGAAAGCTTTGTAGACGGCAAGGCCGCCTGCAAGGCCGCCCTGCAGCAGGAAGTCGGACTGCCCGTCAAGCCGGACACCCCCCTAATGGTCATGGTAACCCGCCTTGCCGGTCACAAGGGATTGGATCTGCTGTGCTACATTGCCCGGAAGCTCCTGTGGGAAGAGGATTGCCAGCTGCTGATCCTTGGCACCGGCGAAAAGCAGTTTGAGCAGTTCTTTACGGATCTGGCTGCCGAATTTCCCGACCGGGTGGCTGCCAAGATCACCTTCAATTTGGGTCTGGCTGCCCGGATCTATGCCGGCGGCGACATCTATCTGATGCCCTCTAAGAGTGAGCCCTGCGGCTTAAGCCAGATGAATGCCATGCACTACGGCACTGTGCCCGTTGTCCATGCCACCGGCGGACTGAAGGACACGGTTCTGCCCTGTGACGAGCATGGCGAAGGCGGTCTGGGCTTTACCTTCCAGAGCTACAACGGCGACGATTTCCTTGCCGCCGTGAAGCGCTGCCTGCACCTGTACCTGTATAACCGCCCTGCTTTCCGGGCACTGCAGGAAAAAGATATGCGGCAGGATTTCAGCTGGAATGTGCCCGCCTCCCGGTATATGGCCCTGTTCCGCCAAATGCTGGGCTGGTAACCAATATGCGCATAACGCACCGTCCATCCGGACGGTGCGTTTTCTTTGGTGTCGTAAATGATCGTTTAGCGACGAGTCGTCGCGGACAGACTCGCACGCCCTGCGTCTGGTGTCGTTATTTCCCAGACCCGCCCGGTAACGCTTTTGCGGAAGATATCGTAAATGATCGTTTATGCGGGCGACAGAGCGCGAAGCGCAAGCCTTCCCCTGGGGGAAGGTGCCGAGCGAACGCGAGGCGGATGAGGGTCAAATGCGTACAGATTCATTGAATCTTTCGGTAAAGTCGTTTCCGGGTTTACCCTCATCAGTCCCCGCCTAACGGCGGCGACAGCTTCCCCCAGGGGAAGCCTTGAAAAGGCAAACGATCATTTATCTTTGCTCCCCATCTTCCCTTTTTCTCAGAAATGGTATATAATAGCTTTCAACACCCCTACAAGGAGCCTTCTATGAGAATTCTCTACAACAGCAAGGAATTACAGTTCAAAGACCCCTTCGGCACGCTGATCCCCAGGCAGGCCTGCAAACTGCAGATCTTGATCCCCTCCACCGTCGAAGCAACCGCGGTAGAATGCCTTTTCCAGCACGAGGACGGCAGCCACGCTCTGACCGTTCCCATGGAATTTGACTGCACCAACGGCGCGTATCAGCGATTCCGGGGCAGCTTTCATTTCGATGAACCGGGTCTTTTTTTCTATTACTTCCGCATCACCGGCCGCACCGGCACCTTCCGCCTTTTCAAGCAGGGGGACGACACCAACATGGAAGCAGGCGACCTGTGGCAGGTCAGCTGCGTTCCCGCAGATTTCCACGCTCCGGACTGGGCAAAAGGCGCCACCATTTATCAGATCTTCCCCGACCGGTTCTGCCGCAGCGGCGAGACCGATCTGACCGGCAAACTGCAACCCTACACTCTCCACAAAACCTGGCAGGAAGAAGTGGACTGGCGCCCCACCGAAGAGGGACTTGTGCTGAACAACGACTTTTTCGGCGGCAATTTCCGGGGTATCACCGAGAAAATGGACTATATTGCCTCTCTTGGCACCACTATTCTCTACCTGAACCCCATCAGCAAGAGCTTTTCCAACCACCGCTACGATACCGGCGACTACAAGACCCCCGACCCCATGCTGGGCACGCAGGCGGAATTTACCGCCCTTTGCGATGCCGCCCATAGCCGGGGCATCCGGGTGATCCTGGACGGCGTGTTCTCCCACACCGGTGCCAATAGCCTTTACTTTGACCGGGAAGGCAGCTTTGGCAGCAGCGGCGCTTACAATTCCAAAGCATCCCCCTACTATAGCTGGTACACCTTCTACAACTGGCCCCACAGCTACAACGCATGGTGGAATTTTGACACGCTGCCCACCGTTAACAAGATGGATCCCGCCTTTATCAACTACATCATCACCGGCGAAGATTCCGTCATCGCCCACTGGCTGAAGGCCGGCTGCGACGGCTTCCGGCTGGATGTGGCCGACGAATTGCCCAGCGAATTTCTGGCGCTGCTGAAGCGGCAGCTGCGGAAGCTGAAACCCGACGCACTGCTGATGGGCGAAGTGTGGGAGGACGCTTCCAATAAAACTGCCTACGGCAAGCGCTGCCGCTACTTTGTGGACGGCACTCTGGACTCTGTCATGAATTACCCTTTCCGCACCGCCATCATCAATTTCCTGCGGGACCGGGACAGCGGAAATGCACTGAAGGAAACGGTGATGACCATCGCCGAAAATTATCCGAAGGATGTTCTCCTCAGCAATATGAATCTGCTGGGTACCCACGACACCCCCCGCATTCTGACCGCTCTGGTAGACGATTTCGACGGCAGCCGGGAGGAAAAAGCCGCACGCCGCCTGTCGCCCCAGCTGCTTGCCGTGGCGCAGGAGCGGCTGCTGATGGCATCGCTGCTGCAGTACACTCTGCCGGGCAGCCCCAGTCTTTACTACGCGGACGAAGCCGGCATGGAGGGCTACAAAGACCCCTTCAACCGCCGCACCTACCCCTGGGGCAAGGAAAACCAACAGCTTCTGGCGCATTTCCGCCTGCTGGGCGGCCTGCGAAAGCAGTATGCTGCCCTGCGTCTGGGCGAGATTGCCTTTTTCCACGCCGGGGATCAGAAGCTGGGCTACACCCGCACCCACGGCAGCCAAAAACTGCGCATCTGCGTCAACCGCAGCAGTGAAAACTGGGAGATCCCCGCAGGCCAAGTGATCCTCGGTCACAATCTGCACACCGTAGCCCCCACTTGGCTGACGCTGGCACCCATGGGCTACTGTATTCTGGAGGACGCGTGATGGAGCTGGAAGAATTTATCAGCGGCTACTGCCGTGCCTTGGACGGCAGCCGAACCGTGCTGCTGGAAGGCTCTGACGGTAACTACACCGCAGACTGCAGCTACGGAAGCTGCCCCTACGAAGCCGCCTGTCCCATTGCCGAAAGGATCCGGAAATTGACAAACGCATAAATTGCAAAGGCGCGCCAAATGGCGCGCCTTTCCTTTTGGGTAACCTACGGAACATGGGCTGCGATTCCTCATTTCTTTGTGCAGCCTGTTATCCTTTCAGGAGCTCGTCTGTCAGCCGCAGGATCTCCGGAGCGATCTTCTCTCTTTGCTTTTTCAGTACCCGGTTGTAGAGCGGATATGCCAATGCGACCAGCACCATGCCCACAACACCGATAGCGATGCCAATGACCATGGCAAGGCTGCCCAACGCACTGCCAATATCAGTCATAGCAAGGCTCATACCGGTTCCCAGAATCAGCGCACCAGTCACACCAATGGCAATCGCCCACGCCTGGGCTTTCCGGGTAGGAATTTGGTGGAGCTTGCGCAGCTGTTCCATTTTATCCTCTTCCTTGGGAAGATATTTCTTGCGGATATTCTCCACCTCCTGCTGCCGGGCAGCAGAATATGTGAAACGGAATTCTTCTTTATTTTCCATATTTCTCTCTCCTGATTTCTTTCGTTGCTCTTACGATGAGGATCACCGACAAGGTCACAACCGTCACGCTGATCCCGGCGCCGGTAAGTATGATCATCAAATTCTGGTCTTGCTGCGCCATATTGGCGCCGAATTGGGCAAACATCGCCGTTTCCAGGTTCAGCATGGACACCAGCGCCGCCGAAAGAGAAACAGTTTTGGCTGTGGACATAATGGGGCTGCCCAGTTTGCGGTATTTGACGATATCCACAACGGCGTGGGTGGTGGAATAGAATGTATACAGCGCCATCACATAGATCATCACGCCGGGGTAATCATATCCACGGTTTCGGTACAGGATCATCAGCACCGCACCGCTCAGGGACAGATTGATGAGCAGCAGGATGCATGCGCAGATCCGGGACCGCTTCCATTCGCCAAGAATGCTGGTGCCGATCTCATGGATCCGGACATAGCGGACAAGCAGGAATCGCATAACCGCCATGATCACATAATACACAGCCAGCACCACGAACCACCAGCTGCGGCTGACATGCCATGACCACAGATTGATACCCACATACAAAAGGCTGATGATCAAGGATAAATACAGGGAAATTTCGGTGCGGAACACCTTGTCCGTCATGTAGCGGTTGCCCAGAGGATTATCATAGATCTTCTGTTTAATGGTGCCATATTGCTTCGGAAGCACCATGGCGCAAAAGATCGTCACAACGCTGAGTGTGTAAAACGCCAGAACATAGACAATATAGGCAGGAATACTCTCTTCCATCCCTTTGACGAAAATAAGAGTCAGTGCCACGGCGCTGATGATAACAAGAACCACCATCAGCCATACAGGCGGAAACAGAAGCTTTTTTCCCATCTTTTTCCAATCCATAGCTTACCTCTTGAGCTTCACGGTGAAGGTGCTGCCCTCACCGTAGACACTTTGCACGTCGATCTCACCGTTCAGAATATCCATCACCCGCTTTACCAGCGCCAGACCAAGTCCGTTGCCCTGGGTAGCGTGGGAGGTATCGCCCTGATAAAACTTTTCAAAAATATGCATGCCGGTATCACTCTTCATACCGCAGCCGGTATCGCTGACGGATACGACGATGCTGTCGCCCTCCGTTTTCAAAGACACGCCAATCATACCGCCATCCGGGGTGAATTTCACAGCGTTGGAAATCAGATTGTTCCAAACAAGGCTCAAAAGCTCCGGATCGGAGCGGATGCGAATATCCTCTTCGATATCCGTCTCGATATTCAATTCCTTCCGCTCCCAGGCGTCCTCAAACTGCAAAAGCGCCTCGCAAAGCTGTTCTCCCAAATCGAATTCCTGGGGTGTCGGGAATATCTGCTGATTTTCCAGCTTGTTCAGCTTGAGAATGTTGGTGATGAGCTGGGCCAATCGCCGGGCGGCTTCTGAGATTGCTTTGGCATACTGGTTCTTTTCTTCCTCTGTAATGCCGGGGCGCTGGAGCATGGTGGCATAGTTGCCCATCACCGCCAGCGGTGTTTTCAATTCGTGGGAGACATTGGCAATAAAGTCTGTTCGCAAGGTTTCCGTGCCGGACAGTTCTTCCGCCATTTTATTGATGGCCGCACCGATCTGATTGAAACCCTCCAGGCCACTTCCGTGCATTGGAGCGACACGAATGGAAAAATCACCATGCATGATTTTTTCCGTGGCTTCGGTGATGATCTTTACCGGGCGGTCTACCATCATTTTCCGGCGGACATAGTCAATGGTTCCAAAAATCAAGGTAATCAAAACCACATTATCAAAGGTAAGCTTCGCCGCTGCCGCAATGTTTTCCTCGGTAAGTGCCAGACCCATAGTATCTGCAAGGGTGTTGACAAACAACAGCATGCAGCAGGTAACCGCAAAGGCCACCACCAGGAAGAAAACCACATAGTTATTGACCGTTCTAAGGATCGGTCGAAGGGACGGCTTTTTCATTTGATCACCGCCTTGTAGCCCAGACCGTGAACGGTCTTGATCTCAAAGTCTTCGCACGCCGCCAGCTTGCTGCGCAGCTTGGTCATATACACATCCACCGCTCTGGGGGCGGTTTCCGTATCCGCGTCCCAGAATTCATCCATCAGCTGTTGACGGGTAAAGGTCTTCTTGGGGTAAGAAAGCAGCTTGTAAAGAATGTTGAATTCCCGGTTGGTAAGGGGGATCTCCTCGTCACCCAGCATGGCGGTATGCTCATCCATATCCATGGAAAAGCTGCCGACCGCCAAGGTTCGGGAGCTGGCGATCTTGGCCCGGCGCAGCAGCGCGCCGATCCGCAGGAACAGCTCGTCCAGATCAATGGGCTTGACCATGTAATCATCCACACCGATGCGATACCCCCGCTGCTTGGCAGCAAAATCATCCCGGGCCGTCATAAATAAAATTGGGATATTCTCATTGAGGGAACGGACGGTCTTTGCGAATTCAAAGCCGTCGATGCCGGGCATCATGATATCGGATACGATCAGATCGAACATGGTGCCATACATGGCGTCATAGGCATCGTTTGCATCCAGGCAGCCGGTGGCCTGATACCCGCTACTGTTCAGAAACGCACAGACCGTACGGTTTAGATCCTTGTCATCTTCCACTACCAAAATCTGAAACATGGGGATACCTCCGCAAATTATCATTATCTATTATAGATGATAACACCGAAATGTTAAAGTTTTGTTTGCGTTTTGCCTTTTTCGTATCTTTTTTTGCCAAACGGGAAAAGCGGGAGCCAAACTCCCGCTTTTCATTATTTCTGTCTGCTCTTGGCTTGATCAATGCGCGCCTGTGCTGCAGCAGCGCGCTCATTGGCTTCCTGGATCTTCTTGTCACGCGCATCCTGCATCAACGCCTGACGGCCTGCGGGTGTCTTCTTCGCCTCTTCCCACTGGGCCTTGCTCTCAGCCTTGACTGCTTCGAACTGCGCCTTGTCGGCCTCGTGCTGTGCCTTGGTGCTTTCCTTCATATCGGAGAAAGCCTTTTTAAAGAACTCTTTCACACCCATTTTCTTCCCTTAACCTTTCATGATCTTTTCACTCAGTGCCAGAATCTCACCGGCGTATTTTTTCTTGCGGGTATTCAGGATGGCCTTGTAGAGGGAGTAGGTAGAAAGTGCCATGCCCAGGCCCACAACACCAACGGCGATGCCGGGAACCATGGCGTTTGCCAGACCGATGACCTCACCGATCTCCGTCATGACCAAGCTCATACCCGCGCCCATAATGATGGCGCTGACACAGCCGTAGATGTAGGCAAACACATTGGCAGGCCGCTTGACCTTGGCATCCAGTGCTTTCAGCGCATCCAGCTCGGTGTGCTGCTTTTCCGTATACTGGGTACGGATCTTCTGTACCAGAAATTGTGAATCGTTATGAGACATAATTATTACCTCTTTCCTATTGAAGTGTTTTTGCTTTACGGCCATATTCTAGCCTGCCAAGTTTTGCAAATATTTTCTGAAATGTTTGCAAAATATTAATTTGCAAAAAATCAGCCTGTGCAGCTCAAAACTACACAGGCTGTTTCCTTACTGAATGACGGCTTCATATACATCTTCAATTTTCGCAGCAAAGCTGCTTTTGTCAAAGCCGGATGCGATCTGCGCGCTCTGGATCCCTGCTGCACGGCACCAATCCGGATTTTGCAGGATCGTATCCAGCAGCTCGCAGAACTCATCCTCTGCTTCGTACTCATAACCGTTGTGGCCTTCCACCAAAACATCATCCAAGCAGGGATCCCTTCTGCACAGCAGCGGAAGGCCGTTGGCAGCGGCTTCCACATAAGTGAGTCCCTGAGTCTCGCTGGTAGATGCGCTGACGAAGATATCCCCAAGCTGATAATACTTATGCACTTCAGCAGGGTCGACCATACCGGTAAAGATCACACGGGCCGCAACCCCCAGTTTCTCAGACAGTTCTTCCAGCTCTTTTCTCGCCGGCCCGTCACCTACGATCAGCAGCGTCAGCTTGGGATTTTGGGACAGGGCAATGGAGAACAGCGCGATCAGCTCCGGAAGGTTCTTTTCTGTACCCAATCTGCCCAGATTCAGCAGCACGGTATGATCCTCCGGGATCCCCAGCGCTTTGCGTTTTTCCCTTCGCTCCTCTTCTGTGATCCGCTCCTTGTGCTGTTCCAAGGCGATGCCGCTGGGAACCACATGGATCGGGTTGCGGACACCATAGTTTTTCAGCACGGATTCCACCTTCTGGGTGGGGGCAACGATGGCTTCCGCCTTCCGCAGGCGAAGCCGTGACAGAATACCCACAAAATACGAGCCGATCCGCTGACTGGGGAAAATATAGGTCACATACTGCTCGTACAGGGTGTGATAGGTATGGACGATGGGCGCTTCTGTTTTTTTGGAAATATAGCCGGCGAACTGATAGCTGAAATACTCGCACTGGCTGTGGATCACATCCGGCTTCCAGTCGATCAGCTCCCGCAGATAGCGGTGGCGATAGGAGATGGGCATCCGTACATCCGGGTAAACCACACCCAATGGGACGGACTTGATATAGTAGACATTATCCTCTTTGTGGCTTCTAAGCTTTTCCGAAACGGTCAGCACCCGCACCTCATGGCCCTTTTTTTCCAGTTCTTCCATTAAGTTGCGGACTGAAGTAACCACGCCATTGGTATTGGTTGTGTACAGATCCGTCGTGATCAGCACCTTCATAGAAAAACACCTTTTCTTTCTGTGTCGCGGATATCTTTTTACATCTTTTCAAAACCTACCAGCAAGCCGCCCTTTTCAGCATAGTAGCTGCACAGGCCTTTGCAGCGGTGGATCTGAACATTTACCTGCGCCATCTGCGCGCAGATCATTTCCTTCAGCTTTTGGGCCGCCGCTTCGTTCATGCAATGGGCAATGCGCACCTTTCCCGTGGCCAAACCGTTACTTTTCAGGTGGGACAGGATCGCAGCCAGGGATTTTTCCACGCCCCGGCATTTATTGGTGGGTTCCAGTGTGCCCTGGTCGCTGGCCTTGCCCACGATCCGGATGCCCAGAACGCCGGCGATCTTCGCAACAGCCGGAGACACTCTGCCGTTGGCTGCAAAATTCTTCAGAGATTCCAGCATAAAGGTAAGGCCGGTTCGCTGTTTATAGGCTTCGATCTCCCGGCAAATATCCCCGAAGGACATTCCTTGCCCGATATATTCTTCCAGCTTCTCGATGATCAGCACCAGCTCCGGGCCGGCAGACAGAGAATCGATCACACAGACCCGCTTGCCCTCGTTTTCGGATTCATACATCTGCTTTGCGATGCAGGCGGCATTATAGCTGCCGGACAGGCCGCTGGTGATGGTGACACAGTAGACTTCATCCGCATCCCCGAAAGCCTCCAGCCAATCGGCAGGATTGGGGCAGGAGGTTTTGCTCTTTCCCTTGTAGGAATCGAACCAGGATACCATAGCATCCACATCCAGCGCTGCATCATCCACAAATTCCCGCACATCCGTGATCACCTTCAGCGGTGCTGCGGCAAATGCGGTTTGCTCCAGCGCCAACACATTGGCAGAAGAATCCGCCACGATTTTGATTGTTTTCATAATCGAGTTCCTTTCGTTTTGGCTCCTTCCATATTACCATACCCAGGGCTGATGGGCTATCTACTCTTGGAAACAAGGGCTCTACATTGGGGAGAATGATCCATTCTACTCATGGGAGACCGGGTGCGGCATTTGCATCAGCGGCGCAAAAACCTTTGCCGCGCTGCGGATAAACCGCGCCGAGCGCTGCCGCATGCGAATAAAGATCAGCACGGCCTTTGCTTTGCGGGGTCCCTTTTGCCCGCCGGACACGTTTCTTAACGGCCTTTCGATTCCCGTACGGCAAAAAAAATAAAGGACACCACCCCTAACCGCCATCCTTTGCTGCTTGTTTCGTCTTGTTCTCTTTCATTTCCCGACCCTTCCGGGTCGTGCCTTGAAAGAGAGGGAATCTCCCACGGCCTAAAAACATGCCACCGGCATGTTTTTTTAACGGCCTTTCGAATCCCGTCACAGATTAAAAATCCGGCGACCACAATTGCGGTCACCGGATTTTTGGTCGGAGTGTCGGGATTCGAACCCGAGGCCTCTTGGACCCGAACCAAGCGCGATACCAAACTTCGCCACACCCCGTTAGCTAATGTATTATAATGGAATTTATGGCGATTGTCAAGTCCTGTTCCGCATGAATCCATCGGGCATGTTCCGCATGAATCCATCGGGTGCATCATAGTGTAATGGGGAGGCGTTTCTATGGGATATCGGATCGAGTATGAAAAAATCGGAAAGATTTCACAGCGAACTGAAAAAAGATGGACAGGCGTATTAATGGGAACACTGGTAATCGTATTGGTATTGGGTGCGATTGCGGTCAAAACGGTTGGTCTGGAGTGGGTACAGGAGGTACTGCTGCCCGGAGATCCGGATGTCACCGCAGCCGCACTGGAGGGAATGGTAGAAGATCTGCGAAGTGGGGAGGGTATTGCAGAAGCATTCAAGGCCTTTTGCCAGGAAATCATAAAGAATGCAGCACCGGAATAGGCTGGATATTCGTGTCGGCGGCCCTACACTGCTGACCGCTGCGCTGATGCTGCTGGTTTTGCCGCTGCAATGGCTGGCAGCCGCCCTCACAGCTGCGCTCTGGCATGAGTGCTGCCATTATATTGCCGTGAAGCTTTGCGGCGGTGTCATTCGGTGCGTTCGCATTGGAGCAGGGGAAGCGGTTATGGAATGTAAGCCGATGCGTCCGGGTAGGGAACTGCTCTGCTCGCTTGCCGGCCCGATGGGCAGTTTACTGCTGGTTCCCTTTGTGCACTGGATTCCCGGAATTGCAGTCTGCGGATGCTTCCATGCACTTTATAACCTCCTGCCGGTCTATCCTTTGGACGGCGGCAGAGCGCTGTACACAGCGGTGTTTTCTCTTTTGCCGGGGGATCGGGCAGAAAGGCTATGTTCGGGAATTGAGGGTGCTGCAGTTATACTCGTCATAACTGCTTCGGTGGTCTCGGCCTTTGTGCTGAAGCTGGGGATATTTCCCATGCTGCTGACAGCGATTCTTCTGTTTCGTGTAAAAAGAGAAAAACTCCTTGCAAACTGCCGCCACAAAAGGTACAATAGTCCTACTAATGTAAAGAGGTAAGACTATGACGGAATTGCTGCAGAGAATTCTCCCTACAGTGCAAAAACCGGCCCGGTATACGGGCGGGGAGTACAATGAAATCAAGAAAGACCTGTCACAGGTGCGGGTAAGAGTGGCGTTTTGCTTCCCGGATACCTATGAGATCGGAATGTCCAATCTGGGCATGCGGATCCTATACGGGGTCATGAACCAAATGGACGGGGTCTGGTGTGAGCGTGTTTTTGCGCCATGGGGTGACATGGAGGAGGCGATGCGCACTCATAATTTACCGCTCTGGGCATTGGAAAGCCAGCAGGCGGTGAAGGATTTTGATATGATCGCCTTTACCATCGGTTATGAGATGGCTTACTCCAATATTTTGAATATGCTGAATCTGGCCGGGATACCCCTGCGCAGCAATCAGAGGCAGGGACTGAAGAACATCGTCTTTGCCGGCGGTGTGTGCGCATTCAATCCGGAGCCTTTGGCGGACTTTGTGGACTTCTTTTCTCTGGGTGAGGGCGAGGATATCACGGTCGAGATCGTGTCTCTGTATGACCGAGCAAAAGCTGAGGATTGGAGCAAGGAACGGTTCTTAAAAGAGGTTTCCAGGATTCCCGGCGTTTATGTTCCATCCTTTTACCGGCATGAATATAATGCCGACGGCACGCTCTCTGCCATTATTCCGCTGGAAGACGCGCCTGAAACGGTTACGAAGCGGATTGTTGAGGATCTGGATGGGGCTTACTGGCCCACAAAGATGATCGTACCATCCACAGAGATCGTCCATGACCGGGCAAATCTGGAGGTTTTCCGCGGCTGCATCCGTGGCTGCCGCTTCTGCCAGGCAGGCTTTTCCTGTCGCCCGGTAAGAAAAAAGAGCCCGGATATTTTGTACCGGCAGGCGGTTGAGACTTTGGAGGATTCCGGCAATAATGAGATCACGCTGTCGAGCCTTTCTACATCCGATTATCGCGGATTGAAAGAATTGACAGATCAGATGATCCCATACTGCGCGGATCATAAGATCAATTTGTCTGTGCCGTCTTTGCGTGCGGACAACTTCTCCCGTGAGTTAATGGAGAAGCTGCAAACTGTCCGCAAGAGCGGACTGACTTTTGCGCCGGAAGCGGGTACACAGCGGCTGCGGGATGTGATCAACAAAAATCTGACAGAAGAGGAGATCCTCACTACCTGCCGTAATGCTTTTTCCGGCGGCTGGAATAATGTGAAGCTGTACTTTATGCTGGGTCTGCCCACGGAAACGGATGAAGATGTGCTTGGCATCGCCGAACTGGTGTATAAGGTGATCCTTACATGGAAGGATCACGCTGTCAACAAGAAGAGGGGACTGCGAGTCCATGTGGCGACTGCCTATTTTGTACCAAAGCCCCATACACCCTTCCAGTGGGAAAAGCAGATCACACCGGAAGAGTATCTGCGCCGCTGCCGGCTGCTGAAAAACCATCTGTATTCCAAATCCATTGAGTATAATTATCACGGACCTGACCTGAGCCGGCTGGAAGCGGTCTTTGCCCGCGGCGACCGCCGTCTGGGTGCTGTTATTGAAGAAGCAGTGAAAAACGGCGCGCGGCTGGATGGCTGGGATGAGTATTTTAACTATGCCAAGTGGTTTGATGCCTTTGAAGCCTGCGGCATAGATCCGGATTTCTATACAGTCCGCGGCTACGGTGAGGATGAGATCCTGCCTTGGGATACGATCGATGTTGGCGTTACCAAGAAATTCCTGAAGCTGGAGCGTTATCGCGCTTATGAAGAAAAAGTGACCCCCGACTGCCGGGAGGGCTGCGCCGGATGCGGAGCGAACTGTTTGTTGAAGGAGGTGCAGTGCGATGCCTAGACTTCTGTTTGAAAAGACCGGGAATGCTGTCTGGATCTCCCATCTGGATCTGATGCGGCTGTTCCAGCGAGCGTTTAAGCGCGCCGGCTTGCAGCTGACACATACCCAGGGCTTTAACCCGAGGCCTTCGGTGTCCATCGCCCTGCCGCTGAGTGTTGGTGTGGAGAGCGCCTGTGAGCTTCTGGACTTTGATCTGGACGGAGATCCGGTTGCCGGTGAGGAGATTGCCCTGCGGTTGAATCAGTTTCTCGTGGAGGGCGTACGGGTTTTGCGCGTATATGATAAAGGCAGCAAAATCAAGAACCTGGCCTTTTTGTCCTGCGAGATTATTATGGAGTACGATAAGGGAGTGCCGGAAGGCGCATTGGAAGCCATATGTCAGCTGTTTGCCCGTGACGCTCTGATACTGGATAAAAAGGGTAAGAACGGCATTGTTCAGCAGGATATCATCCCATTGATCCGCAGAATAAATGCGGTGCAGTCGGATGAACATACAATTGTGCTTGCTGCATGCATTTGCTGCCAGAATCCGACACTGAATCCGGCGCAGCTCAGCGCCGCGATCGGCAGCTATCTGCCAGACTACCGACCGGATTTCAGCAAGTGCAGACGGCTGGAAGTGTATGACAGCAACGAAAAAGTTTTCAGATAAGGAGATTATATATGAATGATATTGAACTTGAGATCTGCCCCTGCTGCCGCGGAAACGGCATGCTGATCCATGAGGGCGGCTGGAATGTGCAGGTAGAATGTGTGGACTGCGGAAGCCATACCGTCTATGTGGAATACAACAACGAGCAGGAAAAAGCAGAGGCGGAAAAGATGGTTGCCCGGCTGTGGAATCTGGGTAAGGTGATCAACGCCAATCCGGGAGAGTAAGGTGTGCGGCGATGGATATTACTGGTAAGAAGATTGCCTTTTTAGGTGACAGTGTAACAGCTGGACACGGTACATCTTCACCGGATCGTGTTTTTTGGAGAGTTTTGGGTGATCGTACAGGTGCAGAGTGCTTTGGCTATGGAATCGGCGGCACAAAAATCGCGATTCAGCAAAATCCTGACGGTAATTATAAGGATCGTTATTTTTCCTCCAGAATTGAAGAAATGATCGAAGATGCAGATGTGGTTGTTGTTTTTGGCGGAACCAATGATTTTGGCCATGGCGATGCACCGATTGGTACACAGCAGGATCGGACAGAGAATACTTTCTGCGGTGCGGTGCACATTCTGATACAGAAGCTGATCGACCGTTATCCCCGGGCACAAATTGTGTTTCTTACACCGATGCACCGCGTTGGCGAAGATGAAGTGGAAAAAAATGAGTACGGCTTTCGCCGAGGTGGCAGTTTGCGTGTCTATGTGGATGCGATCAAAGAAGCAGCCGAGCATTATGGGGTCCCGGTTCTTGACCTGTACCGCATGAGTGGTTTGCAGCCTGAGATCCCTGCTTTAAGAGAATTATATATGCCGGACGGTCTTCATCCCAATGACTTTGGGAATGAAAGAATAGCGAATCGTTTGGAAGGTTTCTTAAAAATGCTGTAGATAACTGGGTGACTGAAAAATTTTTCAAAAAAATAAAAATAATGCTTGCATTTTTCGCCAATGTATGCTAAGATACTCTGGCGTTGAGGAAACGCAAGCATTTATCCGGGTGTGGCGAAGTTTGGTATCGCGCTTGAATGGGGTTCAAGAGGCCTCGAGTTCGAATCTCGACACTCGGACCAAAATACCGAAAGAGCATTTGCTCTTTCGGTATTTTTTGTTATATGCCGCTTGTTATCCTGCGGTATTCTTTTGGTGTGATACCTTTGTACTTTTTAAACACTTTTGTAAAGTAGCTGCTTTCCGCAAAACCGCATTCTAAGCCAATGGAGGTAATGGATCTGTCGGGGTTGTCCAGCTGGTATGCAGCCTGTTCGATGCGGTAGTAATTTACATACTCCATTGGGGACTGGTGGGTCAGCGAGTGGAACACTCTGCAAAAATACTTTGGGTTCATACCGGCCACGTTGGCAAGTGTGTCCAGTGACACAGCGGAACCGTAATTTGCTTCAATGTACTCTAATACTGTTTTGATCTGCCCGATGCGGTGGTTGTTTCCGATGTTCTTTTCAGAAACAGAGGTATACTGCCGGTTTTTGATAATGATTGCAAAGAGCTTGCTCAAACAGGAAACGGTAGTCAGCTCTTTGCAGTCAGCATCTGAATGGCAGTGAAAGGCTGCCATCAGTTCGTCAACGGCTGCCTGGAAAGCGCTGTCTGTGCCGCTGGTATACAGGCATTGGGGAATCTGTATCTGACGATAGAAGGGACGAAGCGACTTTTTCACCATGTCCATAGTGCGGAATAATCCGTAAAGATCAAATACAAAGCATTCATAGACACAGGAATTGGGCAGACCGCCGTGAAGCACACCGCCGCGGATCAAAAGAATGTCGCCGGCTTGTGCGCAGTGTTGCTCGTCATCAATATGTATTTGCAAGGAACCGTCCAGTACCCGCAGGATCTCCCATTCATTGTGCCAGTGGAAGGGCATTTGATACCGGGGATGCTGGCTGTCCACATAATAGTATTCCGCGGGGAATTCCGGTGTGCCGTGCCGGGTTTTATCCAAGTGTGTAAATGCGTGCATTGTGCCCTCCGAAAGTGACAAATTTACTATTTTATATGATGATAACACAAGAAAAAATGTGCTGTCAATGCTAAAATATACTTGATTACCAAAACACCGCAAATGGAAACTGTTGGATTCTTTGATTTAGGGAGGAATTATTATGGCCTATGGCAAGAAAGTGTGGGTTTTTCCGGATGCAGAACTGCCTCCAGTGGGCGTTAATCTCATTCCCGGGCATGAATCCGTTATCATCACCAATGTATCTGGAAAAACTGCCCATGTGAAGTTCACTTTGCTGTATGTGGATAAGGAACCTGTGTCCTTTATGGCAGATGTGGAGGCAATGCGTGTCCGCTGCCTGCGCACCAATGAGGAAAAGGATTTTGGCCCCTATACGGCTGTGGAGGGGGAGCAGTACGCCATCATGCTGGAAAGTGATGAGCCCATCGTCGCCCAGTATGGCCGAGCCGAACCCAGAACCGTGAATTTCTACACCACACCCGGTTATTGCGAATAAATTAATTTTACATAGGAGGAACATATTTATGGCAAAGGTATTTATTCCCGATCACGAGTACAA
The DNA here is from genome assembly GCA_045576415.1 of Faecousia sp. Lineage (GTDB taxonomy): Bacteria > Bacillota > Clostridia > Oscillospirales > Oscillospiraceae > Faecousia. The sequence goes on from JAZNGJ010000112.1 coordinate 24,516, forward strand.
GGAAAGAGTTCAGCGCGCCGCAGCGATCCTGCAGCGGGAGGGACTGGATGCCTTGATCGTCAACGGCAACGAGGCTGACTATGCTAATCCCCGTTACTTCTCCGGCTTCTGGCCTCTGTTCGAGCGCAGCGGAGTTGCCATCTCTGCTGACGGCTGTGCTGCACTGATGGTTGGTCCCGTGTCCGCTATTTTCGGCGCTGACCGCAACAAGCTGGACAAGACCTTCGTCCTGACCGCCTACCGCGAGGGCGCAGACCCCGCATATCCCGAGCTGAAGCCCGATACCTTCGATGATGTGTTCAAGTACATCGGCATTACCGGAAAGCACATCCGTATCGGTGTTGCTTCCTATCTGGATACCTCTGTCACCATCTTCAACGCCATCCGGGAAGCATTCCCCGAGGCTGAGATCGTGGACGCCGGCAAGATCATGGTGGAGCTGCGCTCTGTCAAGACCGAGAACGAACTGGCCCGCCTGCGGGAAGGCTACCGCATCGCCAACATCGCCACTGAGGAAGTCATCAAGGCCATCCGCCCCGGCATGACCGAGCTGCAGATGGTGGGCGTTGCCCAGAAGGCTGTTTACGAGCACGGCGCTGAGTACGAAGGCCTGCCCATGTACGTCTTCTCCGAGGCTTCCACCCGCCACGCCATCTCCCGTTCTTCCTACCGGGAGTTCCAGAAGGGCGATATCGTCCAGCTGAACCTGTCCGCCAAGATCGACGGCTACTCCGCCGCCATCGGCTATCCCATATGCCTGGGCAAGCTGGAAGGCCGGCGCCGGGATATCGTCCAGTTCTGCCGCGAGGCTCACGCATGGAGCGAAAAGCAGGTCAAGGCCGGTGTCTATGCCGCGGATATTGCCAAGGGCTTCTATCAGTACTATGTGGATCACGGCTATGAGAAGAACTATGTTTATGGACCGCTCCATGGCACCGGCATGATCGAAGTGGAAGCACCCTGGTGCGAGACCAGCTCCGATTACTATCTGAAGTCCAATATGTGCTATCAGGTGGATACCTACATTTCCGCCGACACCTTCGGTGTCCGCTGGGAAAAGGGCATCGCCGTCAAGGAAAACGGCTTCGAGCTGCTGTCCCCCGAGATTCCCGAAATCTGCCCCGAGCTGCACTTCTAAGAGGTAAACGCTATGCAGATGCTAGAAATGTTCTATGATGAGATCCAGGATGCTGTGGATCGCAAGATTCCCTTTGTGATTCCCATCGGCACTATGGAGTATCACGCACGCCATGCTTCCTGCGGCACGGATACACTGGTGGTCACCGGCTGCCTGCGGGAACTGGAAAAGGAAAAGGAGATCGTTGTCTGTCCACCCATCTGGTACGGTGTGGCATCCTATGCCGTCTGCGGTCCAAAGCCCAGCCACTTTCATGTGGATGAGGATGCCTATGTCAATTACTTGTACTGCATCCTCAAGTCCATGATCGATGCCGGTCACAAGAATATCTACCTGGTGCCCCATCATCAGACTGAGGGTGCCGGCCTTATGCCTATGACCATTGCCTGCCATAAGGCTGCCAAGAAGGTCACCATGGAGTACATGGAAGAAAAACTTGGCAAGGGTTGGTGGGGCAGTGATGCCTATTCAGCCTACTATGAGGATATGGGCAGCGAGGATGATCCGTTCTCTTATATCAAGGTCGTTCCTCTGATCGGTGCGGAAGCACAGATCAAGTGCGGCGGCTTTGACCATGCCGGTAAGTGGGAAACCTCCTTGCTGATGGGGACCTATCCCGAGCTGGTGGATTTAAGCCGCTGCGAGCGCAATACCGAGTGGTTTGCGAGAAGCGCCAAGGAAGCAAGCGTTGAAACCGGCAAGCATATGGTAGCGTGTACACTGGAATGGCTCCGGGAAGTTATTGTGTAACAGGAGGGTGTTATGCGTCAGATCAAAGTTGAATCGCTGACCCATGAAGCATTTGCTCCCTTTGGTCAGTTTTATGCCATGGAACAGCCCCAGGGCCATGCCCTGTGCGGTGAGCTGCATCAGTTCTTTCCCGACCGATTGACTGCTGACTGCAATCACAGGGTAGGGTATTCGCCAATCATCGTGAAAAAGCCGGGAAAAATGGTCATTACCCAGCAGGAGTATCACACCACCACTTGGGAAATGATCCTTGCCATGGACGATGATATGATCCTCCATGTGGCGCCCGCTTCCGCCGGAACGCCGGTGACCCATTTGGCAAAGGCGTTCCTTGTCCCGAAGCACACGCTCGTGAAGATGAACGCCGCCATCTGGCATCTGGCTCCGCTGCCTGTAAATAAGGAACAGCTGACGGCTATGATCATTCTGCCGGAATGTACTTATGCCAACGATTGCACCGTCGTGGATCTGACGGAAGAACAGCAGTTTGAGATCGTTCTGTAAAACTTCTCTTTGAGCCGCACAGCAGTGCGGCTCAATTATTCGGTGTTGACTTTCTGGAAAAGACATGTTATATTCGTGTTATAAACTTATCTTTTTAACATCGGGTGAACAGATATGAATAGCATTCGACAGGAACAGATACGCGAATATATCGAAAAGAACAATGTTGTGACCATTAAGGAACTGCAGTCGCTGTTTCCGGAGGTGTCGCTGATGACGATCCACCGGGATCTTGACGCACTGGAGCAAGCCGGAGATGTGGTAAAGGTGCGCGGCGGAGCCCGTTCCGTCCGTCACACCGGTGATCTTGGCTTTGATGTTCGGCTGCGGGAGAATAATGCCGGTAAGCATGCAGTTGCCGGCAAGGCACTTTCTCTGATCCAGCCCAACAGCTCTGTTTTTTTTGATGCCAGCACCACAAATCTGATCCTTGCCCGGTGCCTTCCGGATATCGAGCTGAATATATTTACTACCGGCCCAAACATCGCAATTGAGCTCTGCAGGCTCCATAATGCCAATATCACCCTGTGCTGCGGCACCATGAACCGGAAAAATATGGCACTTTCCGGCCAGAACACGCTGGAAATGCTGGATAAGATCAATATCGACCTTGCGCTTATCGGCGTTTCCGGCTGCAGCTCCGATGCCGGCTTTACCTGCGGTACGGAGAGCGACATGGTGGTAAAAAGAAAAGTGATCCAGAAGGCGCGGACCAGCGTGGTCATGTGCGATCAAGCTAAATTCAGCCGCCTGATGCCATATACCTTTGCTACATTTGCGGATGTGGATTACTTGATCTGTGACGGGCAGGTGCCTGAGAATATTTTGCAGACAGCAACCGCTGCCGGCGTGAAGATCCTGTAACAGCAGGGGAGTGCATAACTCAGTTATGCACTCTTTTTTATGCAAAGAAGAAAATGACTATTGACGGATGTGTTATAAAATGTTATAAATAACATATGATAACATTTATTAAGGAGGAACAATACATATGGCAACCGCAGTAATTATGCCCAAGGCGGGCATTACCGTGGAAAGCTGCATCATCGGCGAGTGGCTGAAGCAGGTGGGCGACCAGGTTAAGGTCGGCGACGTTCTGTTTACCTACGAAACCGATAAGGCAAGCTTTGAATGTGAATCTACCGCTGAGGGCGAACTGTTGGATATTTTCTTCGGCGAGGGTGATGAAGTCCCTTGCCTTGTTAATGTCTGCGCAATTGGCGTTAAGGGTGAGGATTGCTCCGCTCTGCGCGGCGGCAGTGCTGCCGACGCACCCGCAGCCGCTCCTGCTGCCCCTGCCGCTGCTACTCCCGCTGCTGCCGCAGTTGCATGCAACACCAAGGCACAGGCTGTTATTATGCCCAAGGCTGGCATCACTGTCGAAAGCTGCATCATCGGCGAATGGCTGAAGGAGATCGGCGACGATGTGAAGGTTGGCGACATCCTGTTTACCTACGAAACCGATAAGGCTTCCTTCGAGTGCGAGTCCACTGCCGAAGGTAAGCTGTTGGCCCGCTTCTTCGAAGAGGGTGACGAAGTTCCCTGCCTGGAGAATGTCTGTGCTGTCGGTCCTGAGGGCGAGCCCACTGACTGCCTGAAGCCCGGCGCTGCTCCCATGGTAGTGGAGGAAGCTCCCGCTGCCGTTGCCGCTGAGGCTGCACCTGCCGCTGAGGCTGCCGCTGCCGCT